>JAJYSY010000036.1 GCA_021793375.1 Bacteroidota bacterium
AAGTCGCTTTCCAGCTAATAAAATAAGAAGTGGGTTTTTTCTGATGCATCTTTAGTTTGAGGATTGAGGAGTTTAAAAATAAGAAAATAAAAGAATTAGTTTGAAAATACTATTCTCTTTTATTTTTAAAAAATATTTCACCTCTTAATTATTCTATTTCATCACTTCTATATACTACTTCAGGGAATATTTCTTTTTAATAGAGAAACAAGTATGCAGATTTGTGTAAATAATTAAAGCTAAATATTATGAAGTGGGCAATAAAAATAAAAGCTCTAATAATGCTTGCATTATTTTTTACGATATATTCTTATGGACAAAATGGAAAAATTAATGGTAAAGTAGTTGATCAATATGGCACTTTACCCGGAGCTACTGTAAAGTTGATGCAACCTGAAGTAAACAATGAAATTCTTGTTGAAATTACGGATTTTGAAGGAGATTATAGTATCTCCGGAGAAATAGATGAGACTTACTATTTAGAAGTTGTTTATATGGGATATGAAACTGTTCGTACGGATTTATTTCAGTTATCATCAGATCAAAAAGAAATTGAATTGGATACCATCACAATGGAAATGGAGTCAGAAATGTTGGAAACTATTACAATTACCAGAAATAAAAGACCAGTTTCTTTTTCTAATGGAAAGATGAATATTCAAGTAGAAAATACTCCAATGGCGCAGGGAGAATCTGCTTTTTCTTTATTACAGCAATTGCCAGGAGTAAGTATAGGACAAGATGGAGAGGTTCAATTGAAGGGGAAATCGGGCGTGCAGATTATGGTGAATGGACGAAAATCTTATTTAAAAGGACAAGAACTACAAACTTATCTCGAATCCTTACCTTCAGATGCCATTGCCACAATTGAATTAGATACAAAACCTTCGGCAGCAGAAGATGCTGAGGGCGGAGCCGGAATTTTGAATATACATCTCAAAAAAAATGAAACAGGAGCGTTAGCAGGAAGTATTTCTGCCGGATATACTTATCAAGACCAACACTTATGGAATAGCAATGTTTTCTTAAGTCAACAACACAAAAAATGGGATTGGTCTATAATGGTAGATGCTTCAGAAAAAGGAAACACTCGTCATAATACCTTAAAAACCGATTTTAGTGAAACGTCTTCATTAAATAACTTGAAACAACAAGGAAAAGAAACCAACAAACAACGCCCTATTTCTACGCAATTGAATGTGAATTATGCGATTACTGAAAACCAAAACGTGGGATTATCTGCGGAATTGGGAAGGAAAAAATCTTTTCGAGACTGGAATACAAAAAGCGTGATTGAACAAAATGATGAATCGCAACAAAATATTCAATCTTTTAATAAGCATCGAGAAAAATTTGATTATCTATTAATGGGGGCTTTTTATACTTTACAAACAGATACTTTAGGATCTGGTTTAAAAGTAAATCTTGATGGTTCGAAAGTAAAACGTAATATAAAATCCAGATTTAAAAACGAATACACTTCACCTGAAATTTATACAGAATTATTTAACGCTCCGGCAAATAATGATTATGAAATTTTTGCAGCTAAGGCAGATTATAAAAAGCTATGGAGAAATGGAATGCAGTTGAGTTTTGGAACAAAGTATAGCCAAGTTAAATTTAAAAGTCGTTTAGATTTTTATAATGTTGAAGATGATGATGCAGAATATGACGAAGAACAAAGCAATGTTTTTAATTATAATGAAAATATATGGGCTAATTATATAGAATTTACCGCAAAACTGCATCCTAAATGGGTCTTGAGTGCAGGATTACGAATGGAAAAAACTTGGGGAAAAGGAGTAGAGCAATTAATAGATTCAAAACATAAAAAGAGTTATATGGACTGGTTTCCCAACGTTTCTTTACAACAAGAAATAAATGATGATTATCAAATAGAATATGCTTATAATAAACGGATTACCAGGCCGCAGTATGAATTTTTGAATCCGCAAATATTTTATATAGATCCGTATAATTATGGGGAAGGGAATCCTTCTTTGCAACCTCAACGAACGCATTCACTTGCAATGAATCACGTGGTGAAACAAAGATATCAATTCGGCTTATCTTTTGATTATACAACAAACTTTATGACTGAAGTTCCAATGACTAATACAGAAACTAATCAGACTTCTTTTATAGTTAAAAACTTACAAAAATCGGTTGATGTGGGGGTAAATGCATATATTCCTGTTAGGGTAACTCATTATTGGGATATGAATAACTCTTTGGTGGCTAATTATCAATCTTACAAACTTAATTTAGAAGATCAAATTAAACGAACGAATGAACATTTATTTGTGCTTTTTCAAAATCACCAACAGATTCAATTACCAAAGAATATTCAATTTAATTTGAATGTTTCTGCCAGAAGTCCATTTAATTATGGGTATTATAAAATTCATGGACAATGGTGGACAGATATTTCATTAAAGAAAAGTTTTTTTGAAAATAGTTTGGATATAAGTGTAAAATTTACCGATATTTTTAAAACGATGAATGTAGATAATGACTACCAATTTAACGGTCATAATAGTTCAATAAGGCAATATATGGGCAATCGCTCGGCAAGCTTAAACCTTACCTATAAATTTGGAGGTAAAAATAAAAAAGATGAAGTCAAAGTGTCTGATTTTGAGGAATATGAGCGAATAGGAGAATGAAATTTATTTAACTTATTAATTATATTTTAAAAGAAATTTAAGTATAAAATTAAGTTCTTAATTTATATGTTTTACAGAATAATGTAAATGATTTAAAATAATGTCAACAGTTTTGTCAACACATTTATTTTTAAATAACAGATAGATTAATTGATTTTTGTATAGAACCAATAAAAATTAAAAGTTATGAAATCGATTATTACACTTGTTAAAGTTAAAGCGCTTTGGTTAAGTATATGTTTGTTAAATTTTCCAATACAGGCGCAAAATAAAGTTTATAAAGATGATTTTGATTTATTGCCTCGTGAAAAGAATCAAGTTTCTCAACAAAATCAAAACTATTTTAATTCTATATCTGAATATGAATATTTAGAACATGTAGAAGATAGAGGAGGAATGAATATTCCTTATGATGGGATTGTTGATGAGCAAGGAAATACTTATATTACAGGAGCAGTTTCAAATTCAGATAGCCCAGAAGGAAATTTTGCTACAATAAAAATAAATGACTTAGGAGAATTAGAATGGGAACAAATTAAAACAGGAACTAAATTTGGTGTTGAAAAAGGTCAAGTATTAGTTCTTGACGAGGAAGGGAATCCCATTTCAAGTGGAGTTCATTGGAACGGAAATGATTTGGACTTTTATACAGTAAAATATGATAAAGAGAATGGAGATGTTTTGTGGAGTCATATTTACGACAGTAATCATTCAGGATTAGATATTCCTACAGCTATGGCTATAGATGGGGATGGGAATGTTTTTGTGGCAGGAGTAAGTTATATAGGAAATGAAGTGTATGCGTATAGCCTTTTAAAATATGATGACAGTGGAGGGTTATTGTGGTCTATTACAGATGAAAATAATATACAAGGAAGTTGGAGTGAACCCACTTCTATAGCTATAGATAATAATGGAAATATTGCTGTTACTGGATTCGGAGCTGTTGAAGAAGAAGCTGATGGATATTGGGAAGGGCAAATTACTAAAGTGTATGATTCAGAAGGAGATGAATTATGGAATGATTCACAACAGGTTATAAATAATCATAGTCAAGGACGCTCAGTTGTTTTTGATGAAGACGGAAACTTATATGTAACTGGAGACTTTGGTTTTGAAATAGGCACTTTTAAGTATGATCAGGTAGGAGGCTTGGAGTGGACAAAGACTTATACAGGTTCTTCTCAAACTTATGCTCATCAAATTTCTATATCAGCTACTAATAAAATATATGTTGCTGGTAGGGATTATAATGAAAAAGAATTAATTTTAATATCTTATGATGATGAGGGTAATGAAAATTGGATTGAGAAAACAACAGGTTTAAATGATATTCAAATTGCAACTTTAGAGCTTGATGACAATGAACAACCTATAATATCAGGGTTTGGTAAAAATGAAACCCAAGGAGAAAATCAAATAATTAAAGTGTTGAATTATAATGAAGATGGTAATTTAATTAAAGATATAAATTACAGCAAACCATATTCAGATACAGAGAACATTAATAAATATATAGGCTTTCATATAAATGATAATGAAGTTTATTTAATGCTTGATAATTCTTATACAGAAAAAGGAAATGTATTTGAAGTACTTAAAATAGATTCAAATTCAAATGATGAAGATTGGAGCTTTATTTACGAAACCTCTAATTCAAGTTCAATGACTCAAATCCAAGGAAGTCAAAATTTTGTTCAGGATTCAAATAATAATCTATATTTAATTAGTTCTTATTCCAAAGTTGAAGATCTTGAAATAAAAACATATAATTCTCTTGTTAAATATTCTACTGACGGAGAAGTAGAATGGGAAAAGGAATTTGAAAACATTAATAGTTCTGTGCAATTGCATATAAACTCTAATGATGAAATGATAATGGTGTTTTTACCACGAGGCGGTTTGATAAATGAAGGTGAGCAGGTGAATGATCCTTTACAGATAAAAAAAGTTGATGTTGATGGAGCTCTATTGTGGGAAACTGAAAAAGAGGTGATACTTAAAAATACAATGAATTATTTAAGTCATAGCTTTTTAGATGATTCAGATAATATTTATGTGGTAGGAAATGAGTATTTCAATGCGGAAAACACAGCACCTTATGCCTCTTTTATAAAATATTCTGATTCTGGGCAAGAGCTTTGGAAAGAGTTCCATTCATTTAGTTCATTTAGTTCTACTTATGATACGTATGGTTTTAATGCTTCTGCTATTGATAGTCAAGGAAATATAGTTTTAACAGGTTTTGGAGGTTTGACTGGAGGTATGACAGGAAATCCACCCTCTTTTGAGATAATAGTATTGAAAATAGACTCAGAAGATGGAAGTCTTATTTTTTATAAAGAAATAGAACAAGAAGTTGTGGGAGAGAATTCAGGAGTTGATTTATTAAGTGATGAAAATGATAATATCTATATCACCGCGATAAGTGATGACTTTATTTTCATGAAAAATGATGTAATAACCTTAAAATTAAACGGAGCAGGAGAAGAGATGTGGAGTACTGTTTATAGCCAAGAAGAAGAAAATAGAATACTTTTTCCGAAAGCTTCATATTTCGATTCAAACCATAATTTAATTATTACAGCAGAGAGTGAACTTCCTGAAGTAAATATACGGTATACTGTTATGAAGTTTGATTCTGATGATGGGGAATTAATTTGGGATTATAATTCTGAAATAGGTCACTTTTATAAAGATTCATATTTAGATGATCAAGATAACTTATATATATTAAATCAGATATTAGAACCACATCTACCTTATAAAAACTCTGATGGAGTTTCTGCTAAATTAGATAAAATTAATAATCAAGGAATAGAAGTTGAAGATGAATATTTTCATGGACCAGAACTTTCAATTTTTAATCCAAAATCACTAACGCCCTTAAATAATGGTAAATTGATTATTGGTGGAGAAGCTGTTTCGGATTTGTTCTTTTTTAGTGGGCTTTATTTTTATGAGACAAATCACGATTTAGGAGTAGACGATTTTTCAAATGATTATAATAAAGATAATGATGGCTTAAAACAAAATTATCCTAATCCGTTTGAGAATTTTACAACAATTCCTTTCGAATTAAATAATGGAGGGCAAATAAAAATAGAGTTGTATGATATTCAAGGCAGAAAATTGAAAACGCTCACAAATGATATATATGGCAAAGGGAACCATGAAATTGATGTTGATTTGTCAGATTTATCAAGAGGGATTTACTTATATCAACTGAAAACTGAAAGTCATAAACAAACCCTTAAAATGATTGTGAAGTAATTAAAATTTGATAGGAAGAATCACAGTTGTTATTAAAACCTAAGAAAACATACTTTTAATAAGAGTTGTGATTCTTTAAATTAAAGAAATGCTTGTTTTTTTAATAAAATACATGTTTAGATATCTAATACTATATATTATAGTTCTAACTGTTTTTGGTTGTTTTTCCAAAAATGATTTTTCTAATGATAATAAATTACCTGAAAAACAAGATAGTATTCATTTAAAGCATTATAAATTAGAAGAGAGTACTTCTAAACTTATTGATTTAGGAGCTAAAGCTTGGCAAAAAGGAAATTATTATTCTGCTTTGGAATATTTTTCGAAAGCACTTGAAAAGAGTGATAATGAAGAGAAAACAGCAACAATTTTAAATAATTTAGGGTTAGTTCATTGGAATTTAGGAGATAATAATTTAGCTATGGAGTGCTATGATAAATCTCAAAAAATAGCAAAAAAACTAAATTTAGAAAGGCTTTTAGGGTTAATCTATACTAATCAATCTTTAATTTATAAAGAAGAAAATAAATATAAAAATGCACTTTTAAAGGGTAGAAAAGCAATTGATTTATTTAAAAAAATAGATTCCCCACGAGATCTTGCTATTGCTTATAATAATTATGGACAGATCTTTAAGAAACAACATAAAAATGACTCTGCCTATCATAACTATTTAAATGCAATTAAAATTTATAAAAGCATTGATTATATGGACGGTATGGCAGCTACATATTTTAATATTGCTGAAATAAATATAAATGAAAAGAGAAAAAAAGAATCTATTCAAACAGCGTCAAAAAGTCTTGACTATGCATTTCAAAGTAATAGTAAATTAAGAATAGGAGAGGGGTATAAGATTTTAAGTCAAGTATTTGAAACATTTAAAGTGTTTGACTCAGCTTTATATTATCAGCAAAAATATACAGATCATAAAATAAAATATTTAGAAACACAATACTCTAAAAACCTTGCAGAATCGCAAGCAAAATTGGGAGCTCAAGTTAAAGATTTAAGAATTCAAAATTTAGAAAATAAAAGAATTATTGCCCAAAATCGTTGGTTATTATTATTCGGAATTATTTTAATAGGAGTGTTAATTGCTACAATTATTACTTATAAGAATTGGCAAGAAATAAAAATGAGAAAAAAAGAGCTTGAAATGGAATTAAAAAATTCCAAGGAGATATTAAAAGTAAAAGAAAATGAATTAAAAAATTTTATTATACACCTTTCTCAAAAAAACAAATTAATTAAAAAACTAAAAAAACGTATTTCTTTAAAATCTACTATTAGCAAAAAAGAAGCTTCAAAATTACTTCATCATAAAATCTTGACAAATCAAGACTGGGAGAGTTTTAAAATTAAATTTCAACAGATTTATCCTGACTTTCTTTGGAAACTTAAAAATCAAAACTTTAAAATTACTGAAGGAGAAGTTCGATTCTTGGTTTTATTTAAGATTAATTTTTCTAATAAAGAAATGTCAAGTACATTAGGAATATCTCCACAAAGTGTTCGAGTTACTAAAATGAGATTAAAGAAAAAATTAAATAAACAAGGATATGATGCTGTTGAGGATTTTTTGAAGATGCTTTAATGTATTAGGGATATAACATTTCTTCCTTGTTTTAAAAAAACTATAAAAAACAATGCAAATGAAAGTAGAATATTTAAAAGATATACAAGAATGCTTTAAGTATTATAAAAATCTTGGCAGGAAGACTTTCCGTCAACTGTCAGATGAAGAACTTTTTTGGCAGTATAATGAGAGGAATAATAGCATCGCCATTATCGTTAAACATTTATGGGGTGATATGTGATCACGTTGGACGGACTTCCTAATCTCAAATAGAGAAAAAACAATGGCGTAAATATGAAGAAGAATTTAAAAATGATTTGAAAAGTAGAGAAGAATTACTGGCTAAATGGGAAGAAAGTTGGGAATGTTTATTTAAAGCACTTGAAGAATTAGAGGGAAAAACTTAAATCAAACAGCTTATATCCGGAATGAAGAATATACTGTAATAGAAGCTATTAATCACAGCTAACTCATTATAGTTATCGTATCAGGCAAATTGTATATATCGGTAAGATCTTGAAAGAGAAGAATTGGAACAGTTTAACGATTCCTATAGGGAAATCTAAAGAGCATAACCAAAAGAAGTTCTCCAAATAAAAACTGATAAGTGTTTTTTAGGTAATGTAAGTTTAGGCTTGTGAAAATAATTTTCTCTCAGAAGAAAAACTATTTTTCTTGTCTTATGACAAGTTTTAAGTCAATAGCAAAAAATATTTTTGAAAATTAATTATTGATGATAATCAATTAAAATAAAATTGATATGAAAAATATCAGACGAACTTTTTTACTGACACTGACTTGTGTCTTTATGTTTTCTATCGTTGTTTTTGGACAAAACGAAGAAGCTCAACTCGAAATAGCCCATTTGGAGGGCGACTTTTATATATATACAACCTATAATACATATCAAGGAGTTAAATATCCGGCCAACGGAATATATTTGCTTACGGATGAAGGCGCCCTAATGATTGACACGCCTTGGGATCCACACAATTCCAACCTTTATTGGATAGCATACAACACAAACACGATAAAAACGTGGTTATGGCTATAGCCACCCATTGGCATAGCGACAAAACCGCAGGGCTGGAATACTACCGTAAAAAAGGAATTAAAACGTATACAACAGCCTTTACCGATTCCCTAAGTAAAGAAAATGGCATGAAAAGAGCGGAATATTTAATTGATAAGGACACGACATTTCACGTCGGCCAATACTCTTTTGAAACGTTTTATCCGGGAGAAGGCCACACAGCAGACAACATCGTAATATCGTTTAATAAAGAGAAAATTCTATACGGAGGTTGCTTGATTAAAGGCGCAGAAGCCGAAGATTTAGGCAATGTGGAAGACGGCAATACACAGGAATATGAATCCACCTTAAAAAAGGTGCAGCAAAAATATCCACATCCGCGGTATATTATTTCCTCACATAGTGATTGGCATGATATTAATGCCCTAAAACATTCTATAGAAATGGCAAAGGACTTGAAAAAAGAGGAGTGAAAAGGACTTTTGCAGAAACTCATTCCTCAAAGTATGATATCATACAGCGAAAACGAACCAAATGGAATAACTCAAAAACAAAACTATTATGAGAACATTAGCTCTCTTTATTGCCACAAGTGTAGACGGCTACATTGCCCAACCCAATGACGATCTCAGCTTTTTGAAATTAGTCGAAAAAGAGGGAGAAGATTATGGTTATGCAAAATTTATAGCAAAAATCGACACTATTATTGTTGGAAGAAAAACTTACGATTGAGTTTTGAAAGAAGTTGGCCCAAATCATTATGATAATGGCACTCGGGATGTATATGTTATTACCCGAACGAAGAGACCAAAAACCGGAAAGACAACATTTTATACCGGAAATGTAGCAAAGCTCATAAAACAACTTAAATCTGAAAAAGGGAAAAATATCTATTGTGATGGCGGAGCAGAAATTATAAACGAACTTTCAAAAAATGATCTCATCGATGAAATGATTATCTCCATCATTCCGATCTTGGTCGGTAATGGTATTCGACTTTTTCAAGATGGACGACCACAACAACATTTGGAATTGATAGACACCAAAACTTTTGATACGGAATTAATACAACTTCATTACAGAAGGAAAAGCAATAAAGATTAACCGGCTCAATACTTTTTCAAAAAGTAAATTATTTATGATGAACACTTACATTTCCATTTTACGCGGTATCAACGTCGGCGGAAAAAATAAAGTCCGTATGGTAGAACTTCGAAGTCTATACGAAAATATAGGGTTTAAAAATGTACAATCCTATATTCAAAGCGGCAATGTGGTATTTTTAACTAAAAATATTGAACCTAAGCATCTGGAGTCCCAAATTGTAAAAGAAATTCAAGTTGCATTTGGGTATGAGGTTTCAGTTATCGTTCGAACTTTGGATGTTTGGGAAGCCACTGTTCATAATAATCCGTTTACCAAAGATACCGAAAAAGAAGACAAGTTTTTGCACGTTACTTTTTTGTCCAATCCCATTGCTTTAGAGAGCATTGATACAGAAAAAATTATGGAAAAGAAACGCTCGGGAGAAGAAGTGGAGTTTTCTAAAAATGCGGTTTACCTTTATTGTCCTATAGGTTATGGACGCACCAAACTGAACAATAATTTCTTTGAACGCAAACTAAAAATACGAGCCACAACGCGTAATTGGAAAACCACCAAAAAACTTTTAAAAATGGCAGAGAATTTACAAAAGTTAAGAAGAAAAGAAAAAACAAATGAAAAATGAAAAAATATTTAAATAACTTTTATGAGGTACAAAAAGCGACTTATCAGTTGCTAACTGACAATTTGCAGGAAATCGCTTTTAAAAAAAGAGAAGACATCATCGTTCCCGGGCAAATTCAAAAGAAATTATTTTTTGTAAAGAGTGGAATTCAAATGTCTTTTTTTGATGGTAAAGACAAAAGGCATGTCATGGCATTTACCTATCCACCCAATATTTGTGCTATTCCTAATTCTTTTGCATTGCAGCAACCATCTCAACATTTTTTAACTTGTTTATCAGATAGTTCGTTTTATTACATCAGTTATGATAAACTATCTGAATTATTTTATAAATCCCAAGAATTGGAGCGCTTGTTTAGAAAGATGACTGAAGCTGTTTTATCGGGACTCATCAAACGTCACATTGAATTGCATTCGTTGACTATTGAAGAACGCTACAAAGTATTTTGTCAAAGAAGTCCTCAGTTATTGCATCAAGTTCCCCATAAGTACATTGCTTCTTATTTAGGCATGAACCCTACTAACTTTAGTAAACTTTATAATAATGTAACATTTTAAAAGAGTCAGAGTAAATTTTTTTAATTTAAATCTGATTTACACCAATAATTTTTGGAATAAGAAAATATAATTTTGATGAAATATCTAAATAACCTCAATTAAATAAAAAGATAAAAATGGGACTTCAAAATCTTAATCTATCAAAAGGTTACGCTTTTTTCTTGAAAAGTAATTTTCATACAAAATTTCATCAACATTATGGAATAGAGCTTATATTTTGTCCGAATGGATTTTTTGAAATAGAAACGGAAAAACGATACTATCGATTGAAAGCAGTGATAATTCCTTCAAATTTATTGCATCGTTTTAGATGTTTTAAAACTTGTAAAATACTGTATGTTAGCCCTCTTTCTTATTTAGAAAGATATATTGCTGAAAAATATGATTTGACTTTTTCGTTAGGAGTTGTAGAAGACCCTCCTGAAATACACTGCTTTTTTACAGAAGATTCTTTAATGTTATTTACAAAAAATGGAAGTGATGTTATATTAGATGAAAGAATTGATTTATGTAGAAATGAAATTCACAATAACCTTACTACCTCTTCTTTATTGATAGAAAAACTTGGTGAAATTTCTTGTCTTTCAGAAAGTCGATTAGCTCATTTGTTCAAAAAAGAAATAGGTATATCTATCAGGCAATATATTTTATGGAATAAAATACGTAGAGCTGTAGCATATTCTACGAAAGAAAGCTTAACACGTAGTGCTCATCTTGCAGGGTTCAGCGATTCTGCACATTTTAGTCGTGTTTTTGCTAAAATGTTCGGGAGCACTCCTTCTTTTGCCTTAAAACATACAGGTGAAAAATAAGTATTGTTTTTAAACGTTATATAAGAAGGTGTAGGGTCTATAAAGTGTATATGAAATGTTTTAAAAAATTAAAAAAACATCAAATGGTTAAAACGGATAATTTTATAAAAACAAATGTAGAATAATTTATTTCTGTCTCTAATTTTTATTTATGAATGATAATACGCTTTTTAAGAAAATCTATAATCATCCGTTGATTACACATCAAATCTTGCAAAAAGTAAAGGAAAAACATTATCTCATTTTTTTTAAAAAAGGAGAAAGACTTTTCAAAATTAACCAATCCAGCAATCATTATTTTGTTTTAAAATCTGGATTAGTTCGCACACAGGTTACTGATTATAGAGGGAATGATATTACTACGCAGTTTTTTACTCCTGGAAATATTGTAATTGCTCCTTTGGCACTTTTTAAAAAAAGCACTCCGATAGAAAATGCTTTTGCGCTTACAGATTGTCAAGTATGGGCTATTAGTTTTCAAGACTTCCAATGTTTGTTTGAAAATAACATTGAAATAGCGGAATGGGGAAGATTGTGGATGGCAGAACAAATTACAAAATTAAAAAGGAGATCTATAGAAATGATTACAGAAGATGCTACCAGACGTTATATTAAGTTAATAAAAAGCAAACCTGAAATCATTCAACAAGCTCCTTTAAAACATATAGCTTCTTATCTGGGAGTGACAGATACCTCATTAAGTAGAATTCGTAAAAACATATCTTTGTAGTAAATAATTTATCGATTATAGCAGAATTGTTCAAGTAAACTCTATATGAAGATATTATTTTTGACATTTATAATTAAACTTAAAGTTTAAAAACAACAAGAATGACTTTTTATTTCAGAGTAATCTGCTTTTGTCTTATCCCTATATTTTCACAAGCTCAAGAGCGTTTCACATTACAAGGACAAGTTTCAGATAAAAAAACGGGAGAAGCCTTGCAAGGGGTTAGTATAAGCGCATCTGATGAAAATGAAGGAACAATTACAAATATAGATGGAGAATATAACCTTAAACTTCCTGTAGGAACTCATCAAATCACTTTTGATTTTTTAGGATATAAAACCATTGTAGAAACAATAAATATGCAGAAAAATAAAACTTTAGATATAGTTTTAGAACCTTCATCTGAAAGTTTAGATGTAGTTGTAATTACTAACAATACTACTACAGAGCCTCTACAATCACCACAGATGAGTGTGGCAGCTATTAAGCCCGCTATGGTCAAAAAACTTCCTGCAGTGCTTGGAGAAGCTGATGTTGTTAAATCATTAATGTTGCTGCCCGGAATTAGTAGTGGAGGAGAAATATCTACCGGATTTAATGTTCGCGGAGGGAGTTCGGATCAAAACTTGACATTACTTGATAATGCAACATTATATAATCCTTCTCATCTCTTTGGTTTTTTCTCTGTTTTTAATTCTGATGCACAAAAATCTATAAAACTTTATAAAGGAGGTATTCCAACTCGATTTGGAGGTCGAGCTTCATCAGTTCTTGATATCCAACAACGTACAGGAAACAGAGAGAAGTATAAATTTGAAGGTAGTATTGGAGCTGTGAGTGCAAAAGCTTTGGCTGAAGGACCGATTAAAAAAGATAAAAGTTCTTTTTTAGTTGCCGGACGAAGCTCTTATGCACATTTATTTTTAAAATTAGCTGATGAAGATAATTCTGCTTATTTCTATGATTTAAATGCAAAACTGGATTATACATTTAATCAAAAAAATACGCTTTATTTCTCCGGATATTTCGGACAAGATGTTTTTAATATCAATAATCAATTTAAAACAAGCTATGGAAATACAGTAGCTAATTTACGTTGGAAACATAGATTTAATAATAATCATTCTTCAGATCTTTATTTGATTTATTCTGATTTTCAAAACAACCTAAAGCTTGAACCTTTAGAGTTTAAATATAATAGCGGGATAAAAAATCTTAATCTTATTTATGATTTTAATCAAGAGTTTTCAACTCTTAAATTAAACTATGGAATTAACTCTAAGTACTATCTTTTTAATCCTGGAAGCATACAACCCACCAGTGAGAATTCGGGAATTATTGGACGACAATTTATTAAAAAATATGCTTGGGAAAATTCAGTTTATGCAGAAGCCAAACAAAAACTTTCAGAAGAGTTTTCTATAAATTATGGGGTGAGGTTTAATATGTTTAATAGGCTTGGACAAGAACAAATCAATCTTTATGAAAATAATCAACCGGTAATTTATAATCCTTCGCTTGGAAGATATGAGGAAGCACCGATAATCGATTCTTATTCAACATCAAAAAACAAAACGGTAAAAACTTATTATAACATAGAACCCCGCGCATCTATTTCTTATAAGTTTAATGACAATAATGCTTTTAAAGCCAGTTTTCAACGACTTCATCAATATATACAAATGCTGACCAATAGCAATTCTCCAACTCCTTATAATTTATGGGCTCCCGCCGGAGAATATATTAAGCCTTTGCGTGCAGATCAATATGCACTTGGTTATTTTCACGATTTTGAAAATGAAGATTTACGTTTTGAAACTGAGGTCTATTATAAAGATTTCAAAAATCAAATCGATTATATTTCAGGAGCAGATTTGATTGCTAATGATGCTGTGGAACGTATTGTTTTAAACGGGGAAGGAAGAGCTTATGGATTGGAAGTATTACTCCGCAAAAACACTGGCAGATTAACTGGATGGGTAGCTTATACGTTATCGAAGGCAGAGCAAAGAACACCGGGAAGAATTTCGAACGAACCCGGAATTAACAATGGAAAATGGTATAATTCCCCTTGGGATAAAACCCACGATATTTCCATTACTGCCAATTATGAATTGAATAAGAAGTGGGAATTTAATGCCGTTTTTATCTATCAAACCGGACAACCGGTAACTTTTCCGGTTAGTCAATATGAATATGAAGATCAAAATATTCCAAATTATGGAAATAGAAACACAAATCGATTATTTGATTTTCACCACTTAGATCTTTCAGCAACATTAACCCCTAAACAATCTTCAAATCGTAGATGGAAAGGAGAATGGGTGTTTAGTATATATAATGTTTACAACCGTAAAAATGCAGCTTCTCTTAATTTTGCTGAAAATGAAAATACAGGAATTAATGAAGCAAAAAGATTATCCATTTTTGGGATAATACCTTCAGTCTCTTATCAATTTAAATTTTAAATTATGAAAAATATAAATATTCTTTTTATTATAGTTCTGATGATTGGATTCCAATCTTGTGAAGATGTGGTGAATATAGATTTAGAAACAGAAGAACCTCGATTGGTTATAGAAGCAACCGGAATTCAAAAAGAAAACAATTCTCTTGGGAAATTCCGTGTAAAACTAACAGAAACAGCTCCCTATTTTCAAGACTTTATTCCAACGATAAGTGATGCGGAAATCAGTTTAGAAATTGAAGATGAAGTTATAGAAATTCCTGAATTACTTGATAATCCGGGGGTGTATGAGCAAGAAATTCCAATGATATATGAAGAGAAATATAAGCTGACTATTAAAATAGATGAGCAGCAATATCAAGGCGAAACCTATCTTTACAGTACTGTTCCCATTGATACTATTGAGCAAGAAGAAGGACTTTTTGATCCGGATGATGTTTTATTAAAGATTTTTTATACTGATCCGGAAGAAGAAAACTACTATCTTTTTTCCTACCAATCTAAACACGGGAAAGAATTAATTCCTATTGATGATGAACATTTTAATGGAAATCAAGTCTCCACAATTTATAATGAAGAGTTTGATGCCGGTGACTCTATAAAAATCCGAGTTAACGGAACAGGAAAAGGTTTTAATCGTTATATTTCTATTCTTTTGGATCAAAGCAATGCTGAAAACAATCCTTTTGCTACAGCTCCTACCACGGTAAGAGGAAATATAATTAATGTAAATAATTCGGAAGAATTTCCTTTAGGATATTTCAGAATTTCTCAACAATTTGAAACTACATATGTTGTGGAATAAGTAATTTATTTAATGTCTTTTTTTGTAAAAAGTATATATCCAAATGGCACGTGAAACTCTATAATTAAAAGTGCTGGTTAAAAGAGCAACACTGCCAATTATAATTAAAAGCGTTATATTTGATACCCCTATAATTCCCCAAAAAATCACAAAACAAGCAATCATTTGAGCCACAGCAAGTGCATAACTTACATACATGGCGCCAAAGAAAAACCCGGGTTCTATTTCAAATTTATGCTCACATTTTTCACAAGATTCGCTCATTTTTGGAATTTTAAAAAGTAGCGGATTTCCTCGAGAGCGAAACATCTTTCCTTTTAAGCAAGAAGGGCATTTACATTGCAAGATGGGTAGCACTTTATTTATTTCCATAATACTATTTCGTTTAGCACGATGCAAATATACATTTATATTTCAAGTAAGTGCTTCTGATATTTTCAGGGATCATTAGGAGTTGTTATATGTAAATTGTTTTTTGAAAATTCATTTCTTGTCATAAGCCAAGATTTTTGTCATTGACAGCTCTTAACTTTGGATAGTCAATAAAAATTAAAATATATGAATACGCAAGAAATGAAATTACACTTATGGTTTGATAATCAAGCCGAAGAAGCAGCGGAGTTTTATACTTCTATTTTCAAAAGAGGGAGAATTCTTCAAATTAGTTATTACAATAAAGAAGGGCAAGACATTCACGGCCAACCGGAAGGAAAAATAATGACCGTAGATTTCACCTTAAATGATATGCATTTTACGGCTTTAAATGGCGGTCCGGAATTTAAGTTTAATGAAGCGATTTCTATTCTCGTTCATTGTGATACACAAGAAGAAATTGATCATTATTGGGAAAAGTTGACGGCCGAAGGAAGTGCAGGTCCTTGCGGCTGGTTGACAGATAAGTTTGGGATTTCTTGGCAAATTGCTCCCAAAGCATTATCAAAACTCCTCAGCGAAAGCGCTCAGGACAAAGCCGAACGGGTAACAGCAGCTTTTATGAAAATGAAAAAAATTGATATTCAAAAATTAAAAGAGGCGTGAAACTTCGATTAATAAATAAAGTGAAAAATAATTTAATAATAAACTACAAATGAGAAAAATAATTGTATTAACATTTTTATCCATGGATGGTGTATTACAAGGACCTGGTGGTCCTGATGAGGATTCTTCAGGAAATTTTAAATATTGCGGCTGGATCGTACCGTATTTTGATAACTTTTTGGGTGAAATAATGGGCAATCAAATGAAACAACCCTTTAATTTATTACTGGGTCGAACCACTTATGATATTTTTGCCGGACATTGGCCCCGGAATGCAGAAGAATGGCCGGGAATAAATGAATCTGCGAAATATGTAGTCTCAAAACAGGATTTGAAATTCGATTGGGAAAATTCATTTCAATTGAAAGGAAATATTGTTGAGGAAATAGAAAAACTTAAAGCTGAAGATGGACCTAATCTTTATGTTTACGGAAGCAGTCAATTGACCCAAACCTTATTTCAAAACGATTTGGTAGATGAGCTGTGGCTCAAAACATTTCCGATTACTTTAGGAGCCGGGAAAAAATTGTTTGGAAAAGGCACCCTCCCCGCTCGATATGAATTAATGGAAACCAAAGTATCTGCTAAAGGGGTAATAGTAACCAGGTATAAACGTGCAGGCGAGGTAAAAACAGGAACGTTTTCTTAAATTTTTTATCTGGAACTTAGCAGAATTGTACAAGTAAAAATGAGAGATTTATCAGAGCTTTGGCTTGTGAATCTGTGATAATTTTTTAATAAATCTCTTAGACTCTATAAAGTATGATCTTACCTCTATTTTCTTACGCTAAAATAACCTCAATGAATATTAATAAAGAATTAGTAAAATTGTTTTATGAAGAAGTATATAAAAATGGAAATATAGAATTAATAGATGAGTTAATATCTCCGGATTTTGTTTCTCATAATTGGCCTAAAGGATTAAAAGGACCTGAAGGGTTTAAAATGCATTACGCAAAGTTTAGAGAAGCTATTCCTAATGCAGAATACATTGTAAAAGAATTTATTGCTGAGGGAGAACGCGTGATGATTAGATGGGAAGTAATCGGTATTTATCAAAAGCGAATATCAGGGATAAATATTCAATATATCGGTCAAAAAATATCTTTAAAAGGTGTTTCTATATATTACGTTGAGAATGATTTTTTTGTGCAAAGAAGAATATTTTTTGATTTTCAAAATTACAAAAATGAAAATATTTAATCAAAAGTAAACTTTAAATGAGATTTAAAAACAAAGTAGCACTAATAAATGGGGACGACGAACGGAATAGGACAAGTAATAGCAAAATTATTCTATAAAAAAGAATTAATAAAAGATATTGAGTTTAGCATTTCAATAAGGGATTTCGAAAACCTGAAGATGAGATATAGGATGCTTTATACATAACAAGTAGAAAAAATAAATATGTTGCTGGAATTGAATAAACAATTGATGGCAGAATATTAGTTGAAAATGAGACAGAACAAGAAAATAGGAATAATGGTTCTTGAGATTTTAATAAAATAATTATTATGAAAACCATCTGTGCAATAATGTTTTTCTGTGCAATAACACAAATAGAAAGCTTAGCACAAAATAAAATCAATGAAAAGTATTTAGGAGAAACTCCACCAAGTCTAACTGCAAAAGAATTTGGGAAGAATATCATTTCTAATGACAGTATTTATGTTTTTGGTTCAGCTTTTTCTACAATGGCAGATGAATTTTATTATGCTGTCCGAATTGATGAAAAATGGAATGCTGAATTGTGGCAAACAAAATATAAAAACGGCAAATGGACAGAGCCTAAACGGGTTAATTTTAACAAAAATTTCAGTTATAATGACCCTTTCTTATCCAAAGATCAGCGCAGGTTATACTTTATGTCTAACTATACTTTAGGTGGAGATAAACCTTCAGATAAAAGTGATTTGTGGTATTCTAGAAGAATAGGAGAATCTTGGTCAACTCCTATAAATTTAGGAGAGCCCATAAATACTGATAAAAACGAATTTTATATTTCACTAACAGAAAATAACACATTGTATTTTTCTTCCAATAGAAATTCCTCTGATAAAAATCAATCAGATTATGATTTGTTTTTTGCGAAATATAAAAATGGAAAATATCAAGAACCTATTCAAATGGGGCCAGAAATTAATTCGGAGTATTTTGATGTAGATCCATTTATTGCTCCGGATGAATCTTATTTAATTTTTTCATCTTCCAGACCTGGAGGAAAAGGGAAAGGAGATTTATATATCAGTTTTAAAACAACGAATAATAAATGGACTAAAGCTATAAATATGGGAGACCAAATCAATACAGAAAAACACGAGTTTTGTCCTTTTGTTTCTCACGATGGTAAATACTTATTTTTCACACGCAATGGGAAAATTTATTGGATAAGCTCAAAAATAATCGATAATCTAAAAAAGAATGTTATAAATTAAGTTTATCATAATAATATGACTTTTTGTATGAAAAATATATTAATCATTTCTGTATTCTTAACTTTTTTTCAATTTTATGCTCAAGATAATATTCATTCTTATTTTGATTCCGCTGGCGTATTAGGAAGTATTACTATTTATGATTATCAAAAAGAACAGTGGTATTATTCAGATAGTCTTGATGCTCAAAAAAGTACGCTTCCGGCTTCTACATTTAAAATTATCAACTCTTTAATTGCTTTGGATAATGAAGTAATTATTGACGAAAATGAAATACTAAAATGGGATGGGAAAATTCATAAATTTCAAAATGAACCTGTAGAAGTCTGGAATCAAGATACAAATTTAAAAGGTGCTTTTAAAAATTCTACTATTTGGTTTTATGTAGAAATAGCTAAATGTCTTGGAAGAGAAAAATATAAATCAATATTAAAAGAATGTAATTACGGAAATGGAGATTTTACTGAAAAAGGAGTTGATTTTTGGAATTATGGGAATTTTGCAATTACTCCACAAAATCAGATTGAATTTTTAATTCGTTTATATGAAGAAAATTTACCTTTTACTTATAAAACTATTAAAACAGTAAAACAAATAATGATTACAGAAAGCACATCAGAATATTGTATCCGCAGTAAATCTGGTTGGACAACAAAAGATGCAAAAGATATTGGATGGTGGATAGGTTATATTGAAAAGCAAGAAGATATTTATTTTTTTGCCACACGATTGCAAAAAAATGAAGCAAAAGAAATTCCTGAGTTTGGACAGTTGCGAGAGAAAATCACCAGAAAAATATTATTCGATTTGGAAATACTTAATTAAATAAAAATGCAAGCAGAAAATATAAATTTAAAAATAGAAAATTGGACTGAACAAATAGATAAGACAACAAAAAAGTTTAAAACAAGATTTGGTGTACTTACAGAAGAACAATTAAACTGGAAACCTAATGCCCAAACCTGGAGTATTGCCCAGAATATAGAGCACCTGATTATCATAAATAAAAGCTATTTTCCTATTTTAAAGACATTAAGAGAAGGGGCTTATAAAACCCCATTTATAGGGAAAATGAGATTCCTTACAAAATGGATGGGGAAAGCCATGCTTAAAGCGGTACAACCAAATCGAAAAAAGAAAACCAAAACTTTTATTATTTGGGAGCCTACAAAAGAGGAAAAGATAATCAACATTCTAAAACAATTTGAAAATCATCAAGAAAGATTAAAAAAAGAAATTAAATCATCTAAGAACTCTCTTAAAAAAGGAGTTGTAATATCCTCTCCGGTAAATAAAAATATTGTTTACCCTCTTGAAACTGCTTTTGAAATTCTTATTGCACACGAAAAAAGGCATTATCAACAAGCCAAGGAAGTTTTAGAAAAATTGTTTTAAATGAAAAGTAATTTTATCCTGTTATAAAACTACTTGTTTTATACATACGTTTCAAAAAAACCATTGCTTTTCTGGCCTCTTCAAACAGATATACAAACTCCAGCCAGCAAAGTTGAAATTAATGAAGCTCCAGAAAAACAGTTTTGTGAAAGTCTATGGAGGAAACCGGATTGATTGCTTTTGCAAATATTTATCTTGAAAATAACTTTTAAAATACCTGGAATAGAACAGAAACTTTTTTAATTTCAGATGTTGAAAAACTTTGAGGTTTTAAAGGTAACACAAAATTTAAACAAATATTAAAATGAAGAATATAATTAAACTTGAAGAATTAGGAATGTTTTTGTTAGGTGTTTATGGGTTCAGTTTATTGAATTTTTCTTGGTGGTGGTTTGTGCTATTATTATTTACCCCTGATGTTGGAATGTTCGGCTATTTATTTGGAAATAAATTTGGAGCTTTTTGTTATAATATATTTCACCACAAAGGAATAGCTGTTTTGGTATTTGGAATAGGGTGGTATATAAATAATAATATTCTTGAATTAATTGGGATTATTCTGTTTTCTCATTCTTCCTTAGATCGCATTTTAGGTTATGGTCTTAAATATAAAAAAGGATTTAAATTCACTCATTTAGGGGAGATTGGAAGTTAATTTTCAAATGCTCTTAGAGTTTGAGAGAGATATAGAGGTGTTGTTTTAGGTTTTATGAAATTAGCTTTTGATTCTAAAAAACCAAAATAATTGTTAGGATAATAGTTGGAGTGATAGGCAGTTTCTTACTAAAGTATCTTTAATTAAAATTTGAATGATTTTAAAATAAGCTTATTTTTGATAGTACGCTGTTGATTAGAAATGATGAGATGTTAATTTATAAAAACGAAATCGCTATGATCAAGAGGCTATACTGGATAAAAGAATCTAATTAAAATGACAATATCCGGCAAATTAAAAGAAACCTGTTTTGACTTATTTATGGAGCAATTTCCTTTAATAAGTCTTGAAGCTAAAAAATTTACCCGTTCTTTTTTAACCATAGAAAAATATGATAAAAGGGAGTTTTTATTTAAGAGTGGAGAAGTGCAAAAAGAAGTCGGATATATCTGTCAAGGACTGCTAAGAAAATTTTACATCAACGAGAAAGGAGATGAAATAATTACAGGATTTTCTAAGGAAAAAGAATATGCAACCGACTACCCTGCTTTTTTAAATCAAAGACCCTCCAAGTATTATATAGAATGCCTTGAGCCGTCGATTATTGTAAAAATACCTTATGAGAAACTTCAAGAAGCTTATCGCAAATATCCTGATAATGAAAGGTATGGAAGATTAGTAGCCGAAAGCGTGTTAACAAGAGAAACAAATAGAGTCGAAAGCCTATTGTTTGAAAGTGCCGAAGAAAGATATTTAAACTTTTTAAAGCAAAACAAAAATATTATGAATAGAATCAGTCTAACTCATTTGGCCTCCTATTTGGGAATTAAACGCCAATCTTTGAGCAGGATTCGCAGTAATTTAGTTAAAAAATAATTTTGTCACATAGGTGTCAGTGTATAATTTCTTTAAATTGCATTTTTGCATATAAAACATTGTGAAAATGAAATATAGTATCAGTAAAAAAATCCTATTTATATTAATTCTGTTGCTATTATCGATATTTTCCAATGGTCAATATGTCGTGTTTTTTGCGATATGGATTTTTATGGCAATGCTCCTTTTTGTGAGTAGAAAATCTCCGCGATGGCCGGGTTTTATATTGGTACTTCTACTCACAAGCATCAGCAGTTATATTGGTTTTGACTTCGTCCCTTTTATGCCCTTACTAATTTCTATTATTAGTAGTCTGATTTTTGGCTTGTTTGCTTCATTACCCTATTTAATCGATTCCTGTTTTTTAAAAAAACGTCATTCTTTTTTAAGTACGCTCATATTTCCGTGTTTGGTTGTTTTATTTGAATATGCTTATCATCAATTTAATTCCTATGGTACTTTTGGACATTTGGCTTATACCCAACAATCTCAACTTATCCTTATACAATCTGTTTCTGTTTTTGGTTTAGGGTATATTACATTTTTAATTGCTTGGTTTGCTTCTGTTAGCAATTGGATTTACGAACAAAGAAATGAATGGAAAAATATAAAAAAGGCAATACTTATTTATAGTTTTGTTATGGGTTTTACATTAGTATATGGAAGTTATCGTTTGCAATTTCAAAAACCCATCTCTGAAACTATCCGTATAGCTTCTATATCTGCATTAGACAGTCTTCAAGTAGCAGTTGATGTTCCGGGATTAAATAATGAAGAAACCAAGGAAGATCTTAAAATTAAAACAAGAAGAAATACTTCAGAATTAAATCAATATTTGTTTGATAAAAGTATAAAAGAAGCAAACGCCGGAGCAAAAATAGTTTTTTGGGCAGAAGGAAATGGTACTGTTTTAAAAGAAGATGAACAGAAGCTTTATAAAAAAGCAAGTCAGACAGCCTCAAATCATGACATCTATTTAGGGATAGCGATAGCTGTATTCGACCACACAAATCCTAAATATCTTGAAAATAAATTTATTTTATTTGATAACGATGGAAACATAATTATTGATTATTGGAAAGGAATTTCAGTACCCGGAGTAGAGGCACCCATTAGTAATAATAAAACTACCGGAATACAAAAGGTAGAAACGGACTACGGAATTATTTCAGGGGTCATCTGTTTTGATTTAGATTTTCCAAATTATTTAAAACAGGCAAAAGGATCCGATATTTTCTTGGCTCCCAGTAATGACTGGAAAGAAATAGATCCCATTCATACCGATATGTCAAAGTTTAGAGCCATCGAGCAAGGTTTTAATTTTATTCGTCAAACAAGTTTTGGTCTATCGATCGGCACAGATTACACAGGAAAAGTAATTAGCGAAATGGATCACTATACGGCCGAAGATAAAGTATTGATCACACAATTACCAACCAAAGGAATTACCACTATATATTCTAAAATTGGAGATATATTTATTGGCTTTTGTCTGCTATCATTTATTTCGAGTACCATAATTTTAAGAAGAAAACAGAATTGTAAAAATTAATTTATAATATAAAGAGCTATGAAAAAATCTGATATTAAACAACTCCCTCAATATTTTGACTACTATATAAATTTAAGCGAGGATATTGAACTTGAGGAAGCTTTCAACAAAAGTTTAAACCAAATTGACAATGTTGATATTGCACAACTGAAACGCATCGGTCTAAAAGTTTATGAAGAAGGCAAATGGTCTGTTCATAAAATAATACAGCATTTGATTGATTGGGAACGTATTTGGTGTTACCGAACCATGCTTTTCGCACGTCAGGAAGGAACAGTTCCTGCAGGACACGATCAAGAACTTATGGGGCAAAATTCAAATGCCGATGAATTATCTATAGAACAATTAATTGCGGAACTGAAAGCGGTACGTATGGCTACCAAAGCCATGTTTGCATCTTATAATCAGCAAATATTGGAAATAAATTGCAAGTTCTATAATTACGAAATGTCTGTTTTAGCCATGGGATTCAACATCATTGGACATCAGCTTCATCATTTTAATATTATTAAAGAACGATATCTTCCTCTTGTTAATTAAAAGATATTTTATTAATTCAGATTGAAAAAATAATAGATCAACCTCAAAATAGTAAACAAAAAATGGACAAAATTAAATTACGTGGACTTTCTACGATTAGCTTTTATGCAGACAACTTGAACGAAGCGAAAAAATGGTACAGTGAAATTTTCGGAATGGAACCTTATTTCGATGTTCCCGGATATTCGGAATTCCGTCTTGGCGATTATCAGCACGAATTTGGAATAATTGATGGAAAATATGCACCCAAAGAGGCTTCGAAAGAAATTGGTGGTGCGATTGCCTATTGGCACGTTGATGATTTGAATAAAACACTCGATTTTTTACTTGCAAAAGGAGCAAAATTATACGAGCCAATTACCGATAGAAGTGGAGGTAAAATGGCTTTCGTAACAGCTTCGGTCGTTGATCCTTTTGGAAATATTCTTGGAATAATGACTAACGAACATTACCTCAATATTTTAAATGAAAAAACAGAAAAGTAAAGAACATCACGGCACAATTTTATATTTCTGGTAATATCTTGATTGCTTACAACGGTTTATTTAAAACTTGCTAAATGAAAAAAAAACTATTGCATAAAAATTCTGCTCAATCTATAATAAAGAGATCTGAACACCTTACCCCGAACCATAAAAATCTTTGGGGAACAATGAACGCCACTGAAATGTTAATGCATTGTAATTCCTGTAATAGAGAAGTTTTTGAAGAAAAACGCGGAACTTCAAAAACTTCTTTAAAGCAATATTTGCTACGCATTTTGGCCTTATATATAGCACCGAATTTCACAAAAGGAATAGCCAGCGAACCCAAACATATTACAAGAGGAAAAGCTTCTCATATAGACTTTGAAGAGGCCAAAAATGAATTTATACAACTCATAGCGCGATTTCCTTTAAACCGGCAAAAATTAACTTTAACTCACCCTGCATTTGGAAACATATCCACTAAGCAATGGGGAATTGCAGCCTACAAACATATGGATCACCATTTGAGGTAGTTTGGAATCTGATTTGAAGACTAAGCTAAAACGCAAAGCCCCTGATAGAATTATTTTAAAATATATCATGAAATGAAATCTGAATTTATTTGTTGAAGGCATCCTTCCCGACAATATGAATTAAAGAAAAATAAGGTTGTCGCCAACCGGAGCTATAGTGTCAAATTATAAGTGTGATGGTGGGGTGAAAACCGGTGCTTTTTCATAAAGGAGAAAGTGAACATACAATTATTAAGTATGCTTGGATACACAAGTCATGGATTCGATCTTGAATGGAAGTTGATATATGTGGTTTTGCAAATAAAATCCGCACTTTTGGGTTGAATACAACTAAAATGAAAATTATAAAGAAGCTGTCTCATAACTGGGGCAGCTTTTTTCTTTTTCTAAGATTAATTATTAGGAGAAATCGTAGAGATTTAGTATCTTCATGCTTTGAAAATCAATGAGATGAAGATAAAATTCA
>JAJYSY010000001.1 GCA_021793375.1 Bacteroidota bacterium
TGTTTAAAATTTTCTTGATTTATTTAATAGTTTAAGTAAGCTTTTAGAATAGTATGCTTATAAAAACTTCAAATTTCGTATCTTTGCATTTCTAAAATATTTGAGTATATATTTAATGAAAGAAGAAACTTTGAATAAAATTGACGAAATAGGAGAAAATCATATCGGAACAAGTGTTGAAACTCCTCTTCGTCAGGACGCTTTTGAGATGACAGATGATGAAAAAATAGCGGCGATAGAAAAAAATGTAGGACATATTATGGAGGTTCTCGGACTGGATTTAACTGATGATAGTTTGAAAGGAACTCCTAAAAGAGTAGCTAAAGCTTATGTAAACGAGCTTTTTGGAGGGCTGAATCCTAAGCGAAAACCGAAAATGTCTGTGTTTGATAATAATTATAAATATGGAGAGATGTTGGTTGAGAAAAACATTACTGTTTATTCAACTTGTGAACATCATTTGCTGCCTATTGTTGGTCGTGCACACGTAGCTTATATTTCTAATGGAACGGTAATCGGACTTTCTAAAATGAACAGAGTGGTAGATTATTATGCAAAAAGACCACAGGTTCAGGAAAGATTAACGCTTCAGATTGTAAAAGAATTACAAAAAGCTTTGGGGACTGAAGATGTGGCTTGCTTGGTAGATGCCAAACATTTATGTGTGAACAGCAGGGGAGTGAAAGACATTGAAAGTAGCACGGTAACTGCAGAATTTGGAGGGAAATTTAAAGATCCGGCGGTGAGAAGAGAATTCTTAGATTACGTCAAATTAGAGACTACTTTTGAATAAGATTCAACAGATTTATTTTCTATTTTAAAACTTAACTACAATTTTCTTTATGAAACTTTACAAATCTCAAGAACTTAAAATATATAATTCCATTTCAGGAAAAAAGGAAATTTTCAAAAGCCAAACAGAAGGCTATGTAGGAATGTATGTTTGTGGACCAACGGTTTACAACAAAGTACATTTAGGAAATTGCCGAACTTTTATTTCTTTTGATTTGGTGTTTCGTTATTTAAGACATTTGGGATATAAAGTTCGCTATGTTCGAAATATTACCGATGTAGGGCATTTAGAAAATGATGCAGAAACCGGAGAAGATCGCATTGCTAAAAAAGCAAGATTAGAACAGTTGGAACCCATGGAAATTGTACAGAAATACACGGTGGATTTCAGAAATATTCTTCAGGAATTCAATAATATTCCACCCAGTATAGAACCTACTGCAACCGGGCATATTGTAGAGCAAATAGAAACCACAAAAAAAATCATAGAAAAAGGATTGGCTTATGAAGCAAATGGTTCTGTGTATTTTGATGTGATGAAATATAATGAATCAGAACATTACGGGATTTTAAGCGGAAGAAAATTAGAAGATATGATTCCCAACACCCGAGAATTGACAGCGCAATCCGATAAGAAAAATCCGCAAGATTTTGCATTGTGGAAAAAAGCAGAACCTGAGCATATTATGCGTTGGCCTTCTCCTTGGGGAGTAGGTTTTCCGGGGTGGCATTTGGAGTGTACGGTGATGAGTTCAAAATATTTAGGAGAAAGTTTTGATATTCATGGGGGAGGAATGGATTTGAAATTTCCGCATCATGAATGCGAAATTGCACAAGGCCAAGCCGCCAACGGAGTAGCTCCTGTAAATTATTGGATGCACGCCAATCTTTTGACGCTGAATGGTCAGAAAATGGCAAAAAGTACCGGAAATAATATTTTGCCGGAAGAATTATTCACCGGAGAAAATAAAAATCTCAGCAAAGCTTATGCACCAAGTGTGGCGCGCTTTTTTATGATGCAAGCCAATTATAGAAGTGTATTGGATTTTTCTGATGAAGCTTTGCAAGCAGCAGAAAAAGGATTCCACAGATTGATGGATGCTATGTTGTTATTGCCAAATTTAAAAGCAGAAAAAAATTCTTCTTTTGATGTTGAAAAATGGAAGCAATCTTGCTATGATGCGATGAATGATGATTTTAATACCCCGGTTTTAATTGCTAAACTTTTTGATGCGGTAAAAATCATCAATTCTGCAAAAGCCGGTTCGGAAAAATTAACTGCAGAAGACATCAAATTATTAGCAGAAACTTTAAAGATTTTCAGTTTTGATATTCTGGGATTAAAACCATTGGATGCTTTGCAAAGTGGAAATGAAAATGCAGAGCGATTAGGAAAAGTAGTGGAATTGTTGATCGATTTAAGAAAAAGAGCAAGAGATAACAGGGATTTTGAAACCAGTGATAAAATTAGAGATGAACTGGCAAAATTAGATATTCAATTAAAAGACGGAAAAGAAGGAACCGTTTATACTTTATAAAGCTTAATGCTTAAGAAAATACTTATAGCGCCTTTTGTTTTATTGGTAAAAATTTATCAGTGGATTATATCGCCTTTGTTGCCTAAATCTTGTAGATATGAACCCACTTGTTCGCATTATACATTAGAAGCTTTAAAAGTTCACGGACTTTGGAAGGGGGGAATTTTATCCATAAAAAGAGTTGCCAAATGCAATCCTTGGGGAGGTTCAGGTTATGACCCTGTTCCGCCGGCAAAAAAAGATTAAATAATAATTGATTTGATTAGCTACTGTTTTGAAATAGCTATATTTGTGATTCACTAAATTAAATTTATGCTGTTTAACGCCATAACATGGGATCCATCCTTAGGAATAGATTTAGGTTTTTTTGAAATTAGATATTACAGTTTAATGTACCTCATCACTTTTGTGTTGGGTTGGTATATTATGAAATATATCTATAAAAAAGAAAACATAAAAATTGAAAAACTCGATTCCTTATTTATTTATACGGTTTTAGCAACTTTGATTGGAGCAAGATTAGGACATGTGATTTTTTATCAATCCGAATTGTTTTTAGAAGATCCGCTGTCAGTGTTTTTGCCTTTTCAGTTTGTGCCGGAATTTCAATTCACCGGTTTTCAAGGACTCGCCAGTCATGGAGCGGCATTAGGAATTATGGTAGCCATGTATATCTACTGCAAGAAAATATTACATAAGCCTTTGTTGTGGATTTTAGATAGAATTGTAATCCCAACAGCAGTAGGAGGAATGTTTATCCGAATAGGAAATTTTATGAATTCTGAAATTGTAGGAAAACCTACAAATGCAGATTATGGAGTTATTTTTGTGGATTATCCTGCAAAAATAGGATCATTGGCAGAAGCAGTGCCCAGACATCCTGCGCAATTATATGAAGCAGCTTGTTATTTGATTATATTTTTTGTGTTGTGGATTATTTATCAAAAAACTAAAAAATCTAAACAAATGGGCTATTTATTTGGAATGTTTATGTTGTTGATTTGGGCGGTGCGTTTCTTGATTGAGTTTGTTAAAGAACCTCAAGTAGAAGAAAGAGCCACCTGGATTTTAAACACCGGACAGCTTTTGAGTATTCCGTTTGTGATATTGGGATTATATCTTATTTTTACTGCTAAAAACAGACCTGAACCTTCTGTTAAATAATTTTGAGAAATGTTGAGAAAATACTTTTTAATAATATTGATTTTTGGAGTTTTTGTTGCATGTAAAGAAGAAACTTCAAAACGACAATCTATAGAAACAGAAGAGATAGAATTCTCAAAAGGAGGAGAATTTAGTTTTTATAAAGAAGGAGAGATTTTTAAAACTATAGATATAGAGTTAGCGATTACCGATTACGAACAACAAACCGGATTGATGTACAGAAAAAGCATGGAAGAAGATCAAGGCATGCTTTTTATTTATGAAGATGAACGTCCGCGTCCTTATTTTTATATGAAAAACACTTATATAGGATTGGATTTGATCTATATATCTGCAGACGAAAAAATTGTAGATATCAATAAAAATGCAAAACCTTTAGATGAAACTTCTCTTGACTCTGAAGCTCCCGCAAAATATGTTTTGGAAGTCAACGCCGGAATGGCCGATAAATGGAATTTAAATATAGGCGATCAAGTTTCTTTTGAAATAGAATAAATCACTCTTTCTTTTTATCCAAATCAAAAGAAAATCCATTTTGTGTAAATTTTAAACTGTTTTCTTCAGGGAAAAATTCAATTTGTAAATTTGCCGGTTTAAACTCAAAATTATTCTCTGAAGTTTCTTTTAATTCAAAAGAAGACTGCCCGGTTGCTTTTCCATATAAAGAACTATTGTGTTCAAAGATTTCCAATTCCAAAGGAAAATTTTCTCCGGAATACACACCGGTATATAATTCTGCGTTTTTTATAGGTTTTAAAGTAGGAATTTCATAATCATAACCAAAATAAATATCTAAAGCTCCTAAAAGTGCATCGTTTAAAGATGTTCTGCTTCCGTTAGACAGCAAACTGATTCCTGTTTTTTCATTAGGAAAATATAAGCTTATCGATTGAAAACCATCAATTCCTCCGGTGTGGCCATAAGCTGTTTTATCTCTGTAAGGAATTTTGAAAATTCCCAATCCAAAATCTCCGGGGTATTCAATCATTTTATTTAAAGAAGATTTTTTGATGATTTTTTCATTAAATAAAGCATCAAAAAACTCAGTTAATTCAGAAATATCAGAAACAATTCCACCTGCTCCCATTGGGATATTCATATTTGTTTGTGGGGTCAATTCCCAGTTTTTTTCTCCAAAATAAGATAAAGCTTCATTGTTTTTTGGTTTTATTTTTTCTCCAAAACGCGTTCTTTTTAAATTTAAAGGTTTTAAAATTCGTTTTTCCAAAACAACTCCAAAGTCTTTTCCTTCAACTTCTTCAATAATAAAACTCAGTAAAACATAATTGGTATTGGAATAATTTGTGTTTTTTTTCGGTTCAGAATTGCCTTTGTTTTCTTTAAATATTTTTAATAATTCCGATTTAGATTTGGGTTCTTCCAGCCATTCCAAATAATTTTCATCATCTGTGAAATTATACAATCCACTTTGGTGAGCCAATAAATTTTCTATAGTGATTTTAGAAGCATTGGGAATTTCAGGGAAATATTTATCGAGTTTAGTGTCTAATTGAAGTTTGTTTTCTTCAACTAATTGCATAATAATTGTAGCGGTAAAAGTTTTAGAAATCGAACCGATGCGATATAAAGTATGTCTGTTGTTTTTGCTTCTTAATTCTACATCTTTATATCCAAAAGAATTGGTGTAAACCCTATCACCATTTTGAAAAATGGCCAAACTTCCCATCAATTGTTGTTGATTATCCAAATGGGTGAATAAACTATCCAGTTTTGCTTCGTTAAAAGATTGTGCATAAATAGAAAAAGAAAATAAAAGCAGAAAAAGAGAAGTTAGTTTTTTCATGATTTTGAAATTGTTAAGTTTTTTCAAAGATAGAAAAATAATGCTTTTGATTTAATGAAATTTTAAAGCAACATCGAGTTGATAATCATTTATAAAATAGTACTTTTGCAGTTCTAAATTAAGAATTTCTCGATATGAGTTTGCAAAAGGAAAAATCCGCATTAATTTCAGTTTTTAATAAAGAAGGAATTGCAGAAATTGCTTCAGAATTACACGCTTTAAATTATAAAATATATTCCACCGGAGGAACAGAAAAATTTATCAGAGATTTAGATATACCTGTTATTCCTGTGGAGGAAGTAACTGATTATCCTTCTATTTTAGGTGGGAGAGTAAAAACACTTCACCCTAAAGTTTTTGGAGGAATTTTAAATCGTCGTGATTTTGAAAACGATCAGAAAGAAGTTGCGCAATATGAAATTCCAAATTTAGATGTGGTAATTGTAGATCTTTATCCTTTTGAAAAAACTGTTGCTTCAGGAGCTTCTGAAGAAGATATTATTGAGAAAATTGATATTGGAGGAATTTCTCTGATCCGCGCAGCAGCAAAAAACTTTAAAGATGTTTTCTGTGTTTCTTCACAAGAAGATTATCCGGAATTTTTAAACTTGCTTTCTGAAGGAAAAGGAGATTTTTCTTTAAAAGATAAAAAGAGATTTGCTGCAAAAGCTTTTAATATTTCTTCGCATTATGACACTGCGATATTTAATTATCTCAATGAAGAAGAAAAAGCTTTAAAGTTGAGTTTAAATAAAGCTAAAACTTTAAGATATGGAGAAAATCCACATCAAAAAGGAGAATTTTACGGAAATTTCGAAGAGATTTTTACACAGCTTCACGGAAAAGAACTTTCTTATAACAACTTGTTGGATGTTGATGCAGCAGTAAATTTAATGAATGAATTTAAAGGAGAAGATCCAACTTTTGCTATACTTAAACACAATAATGCTTGCGGATTAGCACAGCGCGATAAGTTGGTTGATGCTTATAAAAGTGCATTGGCCGGAGATCCTGTTTCTGCATTTGGTGGAATTTTAATCAGTAATACAGAAATTGATGAAGAAACCGCAAAAGAAATTCATACTTTGTTTTGTGAAGTGGTGATTGCACCATCTTTTACAACAGCAGCATTAGAAATTTTAAAAGGAAAAAAGAACAGAATTCTTTTAGAACAAAAACCTGTTAATTTTGAAGAAAGAACAGTACGCACTTGTTTAAATGGAATTTTGGTTCAGGATAAAGACAACATTACAGATGTTGCAGAAGATTTAAAAACTGTAACACAAGAAAAACCTACTTCACAACAAATAGAAGATTTGTTGTTTGCTTCTAAAATAAGTAAGCACACCAAATCCAATACAATTGTTTTGGCAAAAAACAAACAACTTTGTGCCAGTGGAACCGGACAAACTTCTCGTGTAGATGCTTTAAGACAAGCGATTGAAAAAGCCGGTAGTTTTTATTTTGAATTAGAAGGAGCAGTGATGGCAAGCGATGCATTTTTTCCTTTTCCTGATTGTGTGGAAATAGCAGGAAAAGCAGGAATAAAAGCAGTTTTACAACCGGGAGGTTCTAAAAATGACCAATTAAGTGTAGATTACTGTAATGAAAATCAAATTGCGATGGTATTTACAGGAAGAAGACATTTTAAACATTAATTTTATTTAAATTTGATATTTTAATACCGCTAAGCTTTAGCTACTTATGGGATTTTTTGATTTTTTGACAGAGAACATAGCCATTGATTTAGGAACAGCAAACACTTTAGTAATTCATAAAGACAAAGTAGTTGTTGACAGTCCGTCAATCGTGGCTCGTGATAGAATTACAGGGAAAATTATTGCAGCGGGAAAAGAAGCTGCTTTAATGCAAGGAAAAACGCATAAAGATATTCAAACTATCCGGCCGTTAAAAGATGGAGTAATTGCTGATTTTGAAGCAAGTGAGCAAATGCTAACGATGTTTATTAAAGAAATCCCAGCTTTAAAAAAGAAATTATTTACTCCCTCTTTATTGATGGTTATTTGTATTCCATCCGGAATTACAGAAGTAGAAATGCGAGCGGTAAAAGAAAGTGCAGAACGCGTAAACGGAAAAGAAGTTTACCTGATTCATGAACCTATGGCGGCAGCAATAGGAATTGGCGTTGACATCAAACAACCCAAAGGAAATATGATTGTAGATATCGGCGGAGGAACTACAGAAATTGCGGTTATTGCTTTAGGAGGAATCGTTTCTGACAAGTCTGTAAAAGTAGCCGGAGATGGATTTACTGCAGATATTGTTTATTATATGAGAACTCAGCACAATTTATATATTGGAGAAAGAACTGCTGAGAAAATTAAAATTCAAATCGGTGCAGCTACAGAAGATTTAGAAAATCCACCGGAAAATATGGAAGTTCAAGGTAGAGATTTATTGACCGGAAAACCTAAACAAGTCGAGATTTCATATAGAGAAATAGCCAAAGCTATTGATAAATCTATTTTGAGAATTGAAGACGCTGTGATGGAAACTTTATCAGAAACTCCACCGGAATTGGCAGCAGATATTTATAACACCGGAATTTATTTAGCGGGCGGAGGATCTATGCTAAAAGGATTGGACAAGAGATTGTCTCAAAAAACAGATCTTCCTGTTTTTATAGCAGAAGACCCTTTAAGAGCTGTGGTAAGAGGAACCGGGATCTGTCTTAAAAATATTGACGCCTATAAAAGTGTATTGAAGAAATAGAAAGCAATGAACAATGACAAATATTATTGATTTTTTTATTCGTCATAAAAATACATTGCTCTTTATTTTTTTATTGTTGATTTCTTTAGGCTTAACTTTTCAATCTCATTCTTATCAAAGAAGTAAGTTTATCAGTTCTTCGAACGCTGTAAGCGGAGGAGTTTTTAAAGTTAGAAATAATATAGAAAGCTATTTCGGCTTAAAAGAAAGCAACCACAGATTGATTAATGAAAATAAAAAACTCCGAGAAAAAATTCTTAATTTTCAAGGCGAAAACAATACTTATATATTTCCGGATACTACTGGTTTTTCTGCTAATTATACTATTTTTAATGCTAATGTGATTTCAAATAATTATTCAAAATTGGATAATTATATTTTGATTGATAAAGGAGGAAAAGACAATTTAGAAGAAGACCAAGGCGTGATAACAAGTCAAGGAATTGTTGGTGTTGTAGAAAAAACCTCTAAAAACTATTCGAGGGTTATTTCCATATTAAATACCAATTTAGCCGTAAGTGCACAATTAAAAAACTCGGAACATTTTGGAACTTTAAGTTGGAATGGAGGAAACCCTAATGTGGTAGAGCTTTCAGATGTCCCAAGACTTGCCAAAATAGAAAAAGGAGATACCATCATAACCAACGGAAGATCTTTGATTTTTCCTAAAGGAATTCCAATCGGAAATGTCATCAATTATGAACTTGATGAAGCAGAGGATTACTATGTTGTTCAAGTAAGACTTTTTAATGATATGACAAACATTGGAAATGTTTACGTGATTAGAAATAATTCAAAAGAGGAAATAGAAAACTTAAACTATTCCGATGAGTAATGAATCTTTTATAAATATAGGCAGATTTGTGTTGTTGGTTTTACTCCAGGTAGTGGTGTTAAACCAAATCAACTTTTTAGGATATGTCAATCCTTCTTTATATATATTATTTCTTTTAGTTTTGCCTATAAATTATCCAAGTTGGCAAGTGATTTTGTTGGGTTTTTTATTGGGTTTGTCTGTTGATTTTTTTGAAGATACCGGAGGAATTCATGCCGCAGCTTGTTTGGTAATTTCTTATTTCAGACCGGGTTTGTTAAGAGCTTCTTATGGGTTGAGTTATGATTATCAAACCATGAAATTTCATGATACTTCTATCAAAGAAAGACTCACTTTTGTGATCACTATGGTTTTTATTCATCAATTGGTGTTGTCTTTATTAGTGTTTTTTAACTTCTCTCATATAATTTTAATACTTAAAAACACGTTGTTTTCGGGAATATTTACTGTACTTTTAATACTTGTGGTAACTTCATTATTCCGAAAAGCTAAACGATAATAAATGCGTAAATTTTTACTGTTTTTCTTAATCATATTTATAGGACTTGTTTTTATAGGTCGTTTGCTTTATTTGCAAATTTTTGATCCTTCTTTTAGTATTATTTCAGAACGAAATGCCATAAAAACAGAATACATCTATCCTCAAAGAGGAAATATTTATGATAGAAATGGAAAGTTAATGGTTTCTAATCAACCAATTTATGATGTAATGGTAATTCCGCAGGAAGTAAAAGAATTTGATACTTTGGAATTTGCAAATCTGTTGACTATAACTCCGGAAAGATTGAGAACTCAATTGGATAAAGCCAAAATATATTCTCCACGCTTAGCATCAGTTGTGGTTCCGCAAGTTTCAAAACAAGAATATGCTTATATTCAAGAGAAAATGCGAAAATTCCCCGGATTTTATATTCAAAAACGAGCTTTAAGAGATTATAAAGTCAGCGGAGCAGCTAATGTTTTGGGGTATATTTCAGAAGCCAGTCCACATGATGTAAATACTAATTCTTATTATGAACCCGGAGATTTGATAGGAAGAAGTGGAATAGAACAACAATATGAAGAAATATTAAGAGGAAAAAAAGGAGTAAAATATTTACAAACAGATCGATTTAGTAAAGCTATAGGTCCCTACAAAGAAGGTGTTTTTGATACGTTGCCCGTTAAGGGAAAAGATTTAACTTTAAGTATTGACATGGAACTCCAAGAATATGGAGAAATGTTAATGCAGCAAAAACGTGGAGGAATTGTAGCTATAGAACCCGCAACCGGAGAAATACTAAGTTTAGTTACTGCACCGAGTTATGATCCCAGTTTGTTAGTAGGAAGAAAACGCTCTGAAAATTTCACCAGATTGTGGAATGATACCATAAATAAACCTTTATTAGACAGAAGTTTGCTGGCTACTTATCCGCCAGGATCGACTTTTAAACCCATTTCAGGAGCAATAGCTTTACAAGAAGGCGTGGTAAATAAGAATACAAAAATCTCTTGTCATAACGGATTTTCTTACGGAAGAAGAGGACGAATGGCTTGTGCGGCTCATGCTTCTCCATTATCTATTGTTGCAGCAACGGCACAGTCTTGTAACACTTATTTTGCCAAATCTTATTGGTGGACCATAGATAATTATGAAACTCCACAAGAAGGAATGGATTCTTGGAAAGATTATTTAGCGAGTTTTGGATTAGGAAATTTCTTGGGGTATGATCTTCCAACCGGAAGGCCGGGATTTATTCCTTCAGCAGAATATTATAACAGAACTTATAATTATCCTACTTACAAATGGTCGGCAACTTATACATTATCTAATGGAATTGGACAAGGAGAAGTTTTAACTACACCTATTCAATTGGCAAATTTAAGTGCTATAATTGCCAACAGAGGTTGGTATTATACCCCGCATGTATTGCAAAAAATAGATGGAAATCATATAAAAGATGAACAATACACGGTAAAAAAATATTCAAAAGTAGAAGAGAAGCATTTTGAGCCTATAGTAGAGGGGATGAATGATGTTTATAATTATGGAACAGCAAGTTTTACACAAATTCCCGGAATTGAAATTAGCGGAAAAACAGGAACTGCTGAAAACTTTACCAGAATAAACGGAAAAAGAGTACAGCTTACAGATCATTCTATATTTATTGCTTTTGCTCCAAAAAATGATCCGGAAATAGCTATTGCAGTATTTGTGGAAAATGGACGTTGGGGATCAAGATATGCGGCAAGAATTGCCAGTTTAATGATAGGAAAATATTTGAAAGGAACAGTAGATAGACAAGATTTGGAAGACTGGATTATGGAAAATGGATTAGAAGAAGAATATGCCAAAGAACAAAGTGGTATTGATTTTAAAATAAACGAATAATGAGCGCTAAAAACCTACCGGATTGGATAAGCATATTAATATTTATAATATTGGTTGTCTTTGGATGGATGAATATACTTTCTGCCTCAATGGGAGAAAATAGTAGTTTTCATGGTTTTGATTTTAGTGAAATTTATACCAAACAAGCAGTTTGGATTGCTTTGAGTTTTTTATTGGCAATTCTTATTCTAATGATAGAAAGTAAATTTTACCAAAGATTTTCCAGTCTTATTTATTTGATTTCTTTGCTCTCTTTAGTAGGCTTATTTATTTTTGGGAGAACCATATCAGGACAAACCGCTTGGTATTCTTTTGGAAGTTTTAGTATTCAGCCGGCAGAGTTTGTAAAAGCTTCTACAGCATTGGCATTAGCAAATTATTTGAGCGATATCCAAACAGACATCGCTTCTTTTAAACATCAGGTTAATGCATTCGTTATTTTGTTTATTCCTGCAGTATTAATTTTAGGACAACCGGATCCGGGAAGTGCTTTGATTTATGCAGCTTTTATTTTTCCATTGTATAGAGAAGGACTTTCAGAAGGATATCTACTTTTTGGTTTTTCAGTGATTTTACTTTTTGTGACTACTTTGTTATATGGTTCTATATGGGTTTCTCTTGGAGTAGCACTCATTATAGGATCTGTTTTGTTTTTAGGAAAACAAAGAAAACACTTGTTAAGAATTCTTATTATCGGAGTTGCTTCCATATTATTTTCTTTTTCGGTAAGTTATATTTTCGAAAATGTTTTTCAACAACATCACCGCGACAGATTTGATGTGGTTTTAGGGAAAGCATCCGATTTAAAAGGAATAGGATATAATACTCATCAAAGTATTGTAGCCATTGGAAGTGGAGGCTGGAGTGGAAAAGGATGGAAAGAAGGTACTCAAACCAAAGGAAATTTTGTTCCGGAACAACACACCGATTATATATTTAGTACAGTTGGAGAAGAGTGGGGGTTTATAGGCAGTGCAGGGATGGTGTTGTTATTTGTATTCTTAATAGGTAGAATTATTTTTCTCGCAGAGCGACAACGATCTACTTTTTCGAGAGTGTATGGATATGGTGTAGCAGGAGTATTATTTGTCCACTTTACAGTTAATATTGGAATGGTGATAGGGATTTTACCAACAGTGGGAATTCCTTTGCCGTTTTTAAGTTATGGAGGTTCTTCTTTATGGGGATTTACGATATTACTTTTTATCTTTTTAAGATTAGATGCTGATCGAAAACAAATAACAGGTTCTTAAAAAAGAAAAAACCACAATCAAAAGGAAAGTGGTTTTTGGTAAGTTCTTATAAGTTTTTTGTTATTAATTCAGCATCACCGGCATAACCAGCATGATAACTTCTTCTCCTTCTTCCAACCCATCTTTAGGCGTTAGAATACCGGCTCTGTTTGGTAAACTCATGGCTAATTGCACATCATCTGAATTTAGATTGGTCAACATTTCAGTTAAAAAACGAGAGTTGAAACCTATTTGTAAATCATCACCGCTATAATCACAAGTTAAGCGTTCATCTGCTTTATTGCTGAAATCAATATCTTCTGCAGAAATATTGAGTTCTGATCCGGCGATAGTTAGTTTTATTTGATGAGTAGTTTTGTTAGAGAAAATAGAAACCCTCTTTACTGAATTCAAAAATTGTTGGCGTTCAATATTAAGCACATTAGGATTTTCTTTAGGGATTACCGCTTCATAGTTAGGGTATTTCCCGTCAATTAATCTACAAGTAAGTTGAATATCTTCAAAGAGGAATTTAGCATTACTATCGTCATATTCAATTTTTACTTCTTCTTCACTACCGGCCAAAATGCTTTTTAAAATGTTTAATGGTTTTTTAGGCATGATAAATTCAGCATCAGCAGAAGAGCTGAGATCTTTTCTGGAATATTTTACCAATTTATGCGCATCGGTAGCTACAAAAGTTAAGCCATCAGCAGAAAATTCAAAAAGCACTCCACTCATCATCGGACGTAAATCATCGTTTCCTGTGGCAAAAATTGTTTTGTTTATAGCTGTAGCTAAAACATCAGCAGTCATACTTGTATTTTGTGCATCTTCAATTTCCATTACTGTAGGAAATTCATCTCCATCAGCATAAGCTAAAGCATATTTTCCTTGGCTTGAACTCAACTCAACAGTGTTATTATCTTCTTGCACAACAAAAGTCAAAGGTTGTTCAGGAAAAGTTTTTAAAGTATCTAATAACAAACGTGCAGGAACAGCAATATTTCCCGAGTCGTTAGAATCTACTTCTAAACTTGCAGTCATAGTGGTTTCCAAATCAGAAGCAGAAACCTTTAATTCATTTTCTTTTAGCTCAAAAAGGAAATTATCTAAAATAGGCAATGTGTTATTGTTATTAATAACCCCTCCTAAGATTTGTAAATGCTGGAGTAAATAAGAACTCGAAACTATAAACTTCATCGTATTTAATTTTCAGTTTAAAACACAAATATATCTTATTAACATTAGCTGCGTGAAAAAAAATCATAAAATTTTTAATAAGAGTACATTAATTTTTATCTTGCACCTCGATTATTAACAAATTTTACTTATGAAAATCAAAAAATACTTACTTAGCTTTTCTGCTGTGGCACTTATTGCTGCTTCAGGAATGGGGCAGACAGCGCAGCAAAGAAAGCAAATTACAAAAGACTATAATCAACAAGAGTTGAAGATAGTAGCAAAGGAATATGAAAATATTTTCAAGCAGCAAAGACAAAGAGCTCTTGATTACGCAAAAGAAAACGATATACCTACGGTGATTACTAAAGAAAATGGAGAGAAATCATATTTACACCGTATGGATGAAGAAGGGAATTTAATTTATTATAAAAATAATAGCATCATTGGTGCCCAAACTATTGGGGTAAATAAACTGTGGGACGGAGAAGGTGGTCTTGTAGAGCTTCAAGGAGAAGGCATGTTAGGTGGAGTTTGGGACGGTGGAATTGCGAGAGAAACTCATGAGCTTTTGGAAGGACAAGTTATAGTAATGGATAGTTTAAGTTCGATAGATAGTCATGCAACTCACGTAACAGGAATAATGGTAGGAAAGAAATTGGAAGAAGGTGATGGAGTAGATGCCAGAGGGATGGCATACAAAGCAGAAGCACTTTCTTATGACTGGTTTAGTGATATTAGTCAGATGTTAAACGAAGCTTCAAATGGGTTGTTAGTTTCAAATCACTCTTATGGATTAGATTTGTCTAAAGTACCGAATCCAAAAATGGAAGTGGGAAGATATGATCAAAAAAGTGGTTCTACAGATTACATTATGCATTTAGCTCCAAAATACACAGTAGTTACATCAGCTGGTAATGATAGATTCCCGGCTTATATAAATCCAAATCCGGAAGATGGAGGGTATAATATTCTTGGTGGAGAAATGGCAACTGCTAAAAATAGTATTGTTGTTAGCGCTGTAGGCGCTGTTCCTGTTTATGCAGGCCCGGGATCAGTAAGTATGTCTTCCTTTAGTAGTTGGGGCCCAACAAATGATTTTAGAATAAAACCTGATATTGCAGCAAATGGAGTGGCTGTTTACTCAAGCCTTTCAGGGTCAGATACACAGTATGGACCTTCAAATGGAACTTCAATGGCAGCTCCAAGTGTAGCAGGAGCGCTTTTGTTGATTCAAGAACTTGCAGCTGATTTACATGATGGAGAGTACTTGAGTTCAGCAATGCTAAAAGCTATTATGATTCAAACTGCTCGACAAGCAGACAATGAATTAGGACCGAATCCGAGATATGGATGGGGACTAATGGCTGCTGATAAAATGGTTGAATTGATGTTAGATGCAAATAATGATGGAGAATCTTTTTATGAAGAAATTACTCTTGATGGAGAAAATACACTTTATACCAGAAATATTGGTAGTGTAAACGAAGATGAATTAAAAGTAACTATTGCTTGGACTGATCCAAAGGGAGATACGCAAGCCTTAGGGGATAATACGCCTGTACTGGTAAATGATCTTGACTTAAGAATTGTAGATTCTAAAGGGAAGACTTATCATCCTTGGAGATTAGACCCAAGTTCTTTCGATGCTCCGGCGTTGAGAGATGGGGATAATAGTGTAGATAACGTAGAACAAGTATTAATTTTAGATCCTGATCCTACTGAAAGATATACAATAAAAGTAAATTATAAAGGAGAACTTAAAGGAGGAGAGCAAGCATTTGCAATTGCCGCCACAGGAACTGAATTACTTGGTGTAGAAGACCACAAACTATCAGGATTCTCAATTTATCCTAATCCGGCTTCTGATCAGGTGAATCTAAACCTTGAAAAATCAGGAGAAGAAGTAGCTGTTGAGGTATTTGATATTAATGGAAGAAAAGTTATCCAAACAAAATTTGATGGAGCTTCAAACTTTGAAGAATCATTAAATGTATCTAACTTAAATTCTGGAGTTTATTTTGTGAAAGTTAATACAGATGGTAAAACAGCAACACAAAAATTAATCATTAAGTAAGTATTATTCTATAAAGATAAAAAGACCTTTTTGCTCAAACAAAAAGGTCTTTTTTTATTCATTTAATTTCTTAAAATCTTAAAAACAATATTCATTGGCTTCAATAAGTTGCTTTGCAATACTGTTTTTTAATTCACTGATGTTCGGGTAGTTTTGATATTTAGTAAATCTTCTCAAGCCCATTAACAACATTCTTTGTTCATCTCCGCTTGAAAAGGAAATAATTCCTTCTTTTCCTTTTGCAGAAATTAATTCTACTGCTTGATAAACATATAATCTTGTCATAGCTATTTGCCCGGCTTGATTTTCTTTTCCTTTTTCTTTAATGGATTTTTCTGTTCTTAAAATAGCAGATTCTATCATAAAAATTTCAATTAGCATATCTGCAGCAGACATCAATAAATTTTGATGTTTTTCAAGGTCTGCTCCATATTTTTGAACAGCCGATCCGGCTACCATTAAAAAAGCTTTTTTAAGTTTTTCTAAGATTTCCTTTTCTTCAGATAAAGGTTCGGAAAAATCAGGAATATCAAAAGATGGAATAGAAGTCAACTCTTCTTGAATTGCCATGGCAGGAGTCATTAAATCAATTTCTCCTTTCAATGCTTTTTTAAGCAACATTCCCACGCTGTGCATTCTGTTGATTTCATTTGTTCCTTCGTAGATTCTGGAAATTCTTGCATCTCTCCAAGCTGCTTCCATAGGGGCATCTTTAGAATATCCCATTCCTCCATAAATCTGAATTCCTTCATCACTACAGTTTTGCATATCTTCAGAAGCTGCAACTTTTAGCAAAGAACATTCTACTGCAAAATCTTCTACAGCTTTTAATTCAGCTTCGGTGTCGCTCAATCCTTCTTTGATAAAATCTTCTTTTCTGTTTTCGATGAGTTTTGCGGCGCGATAAGTAGCAGATTCCCCTACATAAGCAGAAGTTGCCATATCGGCTAATTTAGATTTTATGCCTTCAAAATCAGCTATCTTGGTGTTGAATTGTTTGCGTTCGTTTGCATATTCTATAGAATAACTAATCACTCTTCTTTGTGCATCTAAACAAGCAGCAGCTAATTTAATTCTTCCGATATTTAAAATATTCATCGCAATTTTAAATCCTTGTCCGCGATCTGACAACATATTTTCTATCGGAACTTTGGTGTCTTCAAAAAATACCTGACGAGTAGAAGAGGAATGAATTCCCAATTTGTTTTCTTCATTTCCCAATTTAATTCCGTTAGGATTGTCTTTGTCATATTCTACAATAAAAGAAGAAATGTATTTATCGTCTTCGATTCTGGCAAAAACAATAAACAAATTACAAAATCCGGCGTTTGAAATCCACATTTTTTGTCCGTTGATGATATAATGTTTTTTATCCTCAGACAATTCTGCTTTTGTTTTTCCTGAATTTGCATCACTTCCTGCGGTGGGTTCTGTTAAAGCATAAGCACCAAACCACTCTCCTGTTGCTAATTTTGGAAGGTATTTTTCTTTTTGCTTTTCATTTCCATATAAAGCTATGGGTAGAGTTCCAATTCCTGTGTGAGCTCCATAAGCTGTTGCCATAGAACCAGTGGCTCCTGAGAAATAATCAGTAACCAGAACAGAAGAAGAAAAGCCCATGTCCAATCCATTGTATTTTTCGGGAAGGGTGATTCCTAAAAAGCCTAACTCACCGGCCTTTTTCATCAATTCTTCTGTGAGTTCATAATCTCCTTTTTCAAAACGCTCCCGATTGGGAACCATTTCACGATCTACAAATTCTTTTACAGCATCGCGCATCATGCGTTGCTCTTCGTTGAAATCTTCTGGGGTAAAAACATCTTCAAAAGTAGATTCCTTAATGATGAATTCACCACCTTTTAATGTTTTATTTGCCATTTTAGTTGGTGTTTTATTTGTTAATATTCTTAATTCCAAAGAATTAAAAATTAGTTTAAGTTGTTGTTTTTACAAGTTTTAAAAAACCTCAAAAACTCCTGCTGCTCCTTGACCTGTTCCTACGCACATTGTAACTAAAGCATGTTTGTTTTGAAGTTTTCTCTTTTTCATTTCATCGATTATTTGCACAGAAAGTTTAGCTCCTGTACAACCTAAAGGATGTCCTAAAGCAATAGCTCCTCCATTTACATTTACCAAATCAGGATTCATATTTAATTCTCTGATAACGGCAAGAGATTGAGAAGCAAAAGCTTCATTCAATTCGATGAGTTCTATATTGTCAAGTTTTAAATCTGCCATTTTCAAAGCTTTTGGAACAGCTTTTACAGGACCGATTCCCATGATTTTAGGTTCTACGCCTGCAGCGGCATAACTCACCAATCTTGCTTCGGGTTCAAGATTCAATTCTTTTACTAATTTTTCACTCATCACTAATACAAAAGCTGCTCCATCACTCATTTGAGAAGAAGTTCCTGCAGTAACGCTTCCTCCTTGAGCAAAAACAGGTCGTAATTTTTCTAAGGCTTCAACTGAAGTGTCTTTACGCGGACCTTCGTCTTTATCAACGGTATATTTTCTGGTTTTCTTTTTATTGTTTTCCACATAAGTTTCTTCAACTTCTATGGGTACAATCTGATCAGAAAATCTTTTTTCTTCTTGTGCTTTTAAAGCTTTTTGATGAGAATTATAAGCGAATTTATCTTGATCTTCTCTCGAAATATTATATTTATTGGCCACTTCTTCTGCGGTAAGTCCCATTCCCCAATAATAATCTGCATGACCTTGTTTGGCGAGTTTATAACTCGGGGAAGGCTTAAATCCACTCATCGGAACATAACTCATGCTTTCCGTTCCTCCGGCGATAATACAATCGGCCATTCCACTTTGAATTTTTGCGGTGGCAATTGCTATGGTTTCCAATCCGGAAGAACAAAACCTGTTGACGGTCATTCCGGGAACTTCAATCTCATCAAGTCCCATCAAAGAAATGAAACGCCCCATATTTAATCCTTGTTCTGCTTCAGGCATAGCATTTCCTACAATCACATCGTCAATGCGTTTTTTATCCAATTCAGGAACTTGTTTTAAGAGGTATGCAATGGTTTCTGCAGCCATTTCATCGGGGCGTTTAAAACGAAAAACTCCACGAGGAGCTTTGCCTACTGCAGTTCGATATCCTTTTACTATATATGCTGTTTGTAAACTCATTTTTCTATTTTATAAAAGCGATTAATTCTATTTTTTTTACGAATTGTTGAAAGTTTAATTTCTTAAAGGTTTTCCTTTTTTCAACATATGTTGTAAACGCTCTAATGTTTTGCGTTCTCCACAAAGTGATAAGAAAGCTTCTCTTTCTAAATCAAGGAGATATTGCTCACTGACTTTAGTGCTTTCCGATAAATCTCCACCGGACATTACATAAGCCAATTTATCCACAATTTTCTGATCGTGTTCACTGATAAATTTTCCGGCTTGCATTTGATTTGTTCCTACCAATAAAGCTCCTAAAGCTTGTTTTCCTAAAACTTTAATGTCTTTTCTTGGAATAGGTTTGGTATATCCGTTTTCTGCCATCAACAAAGCTTGTTTTTTAGCAATAGCTAATTGTCTGTCGCGATTGACTACCACAAGATCTTTTCCGGGTTGAAGAATATCTAAATCATAAGCTTCATAAGCAGAAGTAGAAACTTTTGCCATTCCGATGGTAATTAATCTTTCTTGTAATCTGTTTAATTCCACATCTCCTTTTGCAAAAGAATCAGCAGCTCTTAAAGCCATTTCTTTTGAGCCTCCACCGCCGGGAATTAAACCTACACCTACTTCAACTAAACCTATATAAGTTTCTGCAGCGGCTACAATACGATCAGCGTGAAGAGATAATTCACAACCTCCGCCTAAAGTCATATTATGTGGAGCAGAAATCACCGGAACAGAAGAATACCTCATTCGCATAGAAGTTTGCTGAAAATAATGAACAGCTTGATTGAGTTCTTCATATTCTTGTTCGATGGCCAACATAAAAATTAATCCGATGTTGGCGCCCACAGAAAAATTTTGTCCTTCGTTGTATAAAACCATTCCTTGGAAATCTTTTTCAGCCAAATCAATAGCTTTGTTTAAACCATTTAAGATTCCGGAACCGATTGCATTCATTTTGCTGCGGAATTCTACGTTTAAAATTCCATCTCCCAAATCTTGAGCAATCATTTCATCATTTTTAAAAACTTCTTTAGGTTTGCGAATATTATCTAAAATAATAAACGCCTCTTGGTTTGGAATTTTAACCTGTTTTTTCTCAGCGATATCATAATAATAAGACTTGGCATTTTTTACGGAATAAAACTGATTTTGCTTTTCAGTAATCATTTCTTCCACCCATTTAGGAAGATTTAGATTTTCTGATTTAATCAGCTCAATTCCCTTTTCTACGCCAATGGCGTCCCAAATTTGAAAAGGACCGTGTTCCCAACCAAATCCGGCACGCATAGCATCATCTATTTTATAAATTTCATCACTTATTTCCGGAAGTCTGCTCGCAGCATAAGAAAATAATGCGGCAAAGTTTTTTCTGTAGAATTTTCCTGCTTTTCCTTGATCTGCCAATAAAACTTTATAACGATCAGCTAAATCAGCAATGGTTTTAGTTTGTTCTAAAACATTGAAAGTAGCTTTTTTTCTGTCTCTATATTTTAAAGTATTTAAGTCTAAAGATTTGATTTCACTCGATCCGTTTTCTTTTTTAATCTTTTTATAAAAACCTTGTCCGGTTTTGCTTCCCAACCATTTGTTTTCCATCATGGTTTGAATAAAATCGGGCAAAGCAAATAGTTCATGTCTTTCATCTGCCGGGCAGTTTTCATGCAATCCGTTGGCAACATGCACCAAAGTGTCTAAACCAACAACATCAACTGTTCTGAAAGTTGCAGATTTAGGGCGGCCCAAAACAGGTCCGGTTAATTTATCTACTTCTTCAATGGTGAGTTCCAATTCTTTTACTTGATGAAACAAACTCATAATGCTGAAAATTCCGATTCTGTTTCCAATAAAAGCCGGGGTATCTTTAGCAATAACAGTTTGTTTTCCCAAGAATTTCTCTCCATAAGAATTTAAAAAATCTATGGTTTCAGCAGAGGTTTTCGGACCAGGAATAATTTCTAATAAACGCAGATATCGCGGGGGGTTAAAAAAATGTGTTCCGCAAAAGTGTTTTTGAAAATCTTCACTTCTATTTTTACTCATCAGATGAATAGGAATTCCGGAGGTGTTGGAAGAAACCAAAGTTCCGGCTTTGCGATATTTTTCAATTTGATCAAAAACTTTTTGTTTGATATCTAAGCGTTCTGTTACAACTTCAATAATCCAATCTGTTTCTGCTATTTTTTTGATATCATCTTCTAAATTTCCGGTAGAGATTCGATCGGCAAATTTTTTATGATAAATAGGAGAAGGATTTGATTTTAAGGCTTTTTGAAGAGCAGTGTTTACAATCCGATTTCTTACTGCTTTATCTTTTAAAGTTAATCCTTGTTTTTCTTCTTTTTCAGTAAGTTCTGAAGGAAGAATATCTAATAATAAAACTTGAACACCAATATTAGCGAAATGACAAGCAATAGCGCTGCCCATAATTCCGGAGCCGATGATGGCTACTTTATTTATATGTCTTTTCATAGAAAAGTAATTGAAAGATTTAGTCTCTGTTAAAAATAAACATTTTGGAACATCTAAAATAATAAAAAGAATAGATTAACAGGAACTTAACCGGATATTTTTCACAGGTTTATGGCAAAAAAAACAAGAAAAGAGCAGTCGTTTTTAAATTATTGATATTAACTATAACAATTCGTTTTTGTTTTGTTTTAAAATTTTATTTTAGCAAAAGTAAAAATAGAAATCGTGAGAAAAATTATCATAGCTATAGACGGATTCTCCTCTACCGGAAAAAGCACAATAGCTAAAGAATTGGCAAAATCTTTAGAATATATTTATGTAGATACCGGAGCAATGTATAGAGCTGTGGCTTTATTTGCTTTGAGAAATGAATTTATTTCTTCCAAATCTTTTGAAAGAGAAAAACTGCTTGCTCAACTTGAAAATATTAAACTGGAATTTGTTTATAATAAAAATCTTGGCTTTGCAGAAATGTATTTAAACGGAGAAAACGTTGAAAAAGAAATCCGTGGAATGGAAGTTTCTCAATATGTAAGCAGAATTGCAGAAATTCCTCAAGTGCGTAAAAAACTGGTGGAACAACAACAGCAAATGGGAAAAGAAAAAGGAGTAGTGATGGATGGGCGAGATATTGGAACAGTAGTTTTTCCGGAAGCAGAATTAAAGTTGTTTATGACAGCTTCAGCAGAGATTAGAGCACAGAGAAGATTTGAAGAATTACAAACCAAAGGAGAAAAAGTTTCTTTTGAAGAGGTTTTGGAAAATGTGCAGAAAAGAGACGAGTTGGATAGTAACAGAAAAGATTCTCCACTGCGAAAAGCCTCAGATGCTATTGAAATTGATAATTCTAACTTAAACAGAAAAGCTCAATTTGAAAAAATTTTAAAATTAGCACAAGATAGCATTTCAGCATAAATAAATTTATCAAAAAGAATTCCTTAAGTTTGTCTTGATTTTTTAATCAGCTAAACATTTAAAAACTTATTATTTTATGAAACATTATTTGTCAGCGCTTCTTTTCAGCGGAATGTTAACTTTTTCAGTTGCTGCGCAAGAATTTCAAATGCCGGCTGCCAGTCCTTCGGTAAAAATAGAACAAGATTTTTCAACCTCTTTTATCAAGCTGAATTACAGTCGCCCTTCTGTGAAAGAAAGAAAAATATTTGGAGATTTAATTCCTTATGATGAGGTGTGGAGAACAGGAGCAAACTCAACCACACAAATAACTTTTGGCGAAGCGGTAAAAGTGATGGGTAAAGAAGTTAAAGCAGGAACTTATACGCTTTACACCATCCCGGGAGAAAAAGAATGGGTTGTGATTTTAAACACGGATTTAGATAATTGGGGAGCAGATGGATATAACAAAAGGAAAAATGTTGTAGAAGCTAAAATTCCGGTTGAAAGATTAAATAAACAACAAGAAACATTTTCTTTTACAGTAGAAGATCTTACAAAAAACACGGCTAATTTAACTTTAGCTTGGGCAGATGTAAAAATAAATATTCCGATTGAAGCAGATAATCATAAACGAATTATGGCACATCTGAAAAGAGAATTGGCAGGAGAAAATCCTCCTTATCACAGAGCAGCAGGATATTATTTGGAAACCGGAGAAAAATTAGAAGATGCTTTAAAGTATATTGGAGAAGCCATCAAAGAAAATCCGGAAGCTTATTATATGTATTGGACAGAAGCACAGATTTATGAAAAGTTGGGGCATTCAAAAATGGCTTTAAGATCAGCACAGAAATCAGCAGATATTGCCAGAAAGACTTCTCCTGCTTTTGCACATGAATACGAACGAAATCTCAAAGAAATGAGCCAGAGATTAAACAAATAATTTTAAGAAAAACACAAGAATTAAAAAAGCCGGGAAAATCCGGCTTTTTTTATAGAAATTTCAAAAATCTTAAAAATTAGCTATCACATATTTTAGTATTTTTGACAGCATTTAAAATAATTATAAACCGGCCAAATGGAAAGAAGATTAAAAGATTATTTATTGATATTTTTAAAAGGAATAGGAATGGGAGCAGCAGATGCTGTTCCGGGAGTTTCCGGTGGAACAATAGCTTTTATCTCCGGAATTTATGAAGAGTTGATTACCACTATTGGGAAAGTAGATTTCTCTTTGATAAAAACTTGGAAAAACAAAGGTTTTTCAGCGATGTGGAAGCAACTCAATGGAAATTTCTTGCTCGCTTTATTGATGGGAATAGGAATCAGTATTTTCAGTTTGATGCATGTGGCGAGTTATATGTTGGAAAATCACCCAATTTTAATTTGGTCTTTCTTCTTTGGATTAGTTTTAGCCAGTATTTGGTTTGTTTCTAAAGAAATAAAACGTTGGCATTTAGGAACTTTATTGGTTTTGATTATCGGAGCTGTTACAGCGTATTTTATAACTACTTTAACTGCGGCACCCTCTGCTGAACACAGTAATTTTTATTTGTTTTTATCAGGAGCTATTGCAGTGGTGGCAATGATTTTACCCGGGATTTCCGGTTCTTATATTTTGGTGCTTTTAGGAACTTATAAAGAAATATCTGATGCTGTTACAGATTTGGATTTTAAAAAATTATTTTTTGTAGCCACAGGAATTATTGTTGGATTATTATCTTTTTCTAAAATTTTAAAATGGCTTTTTTCTAAATATGAAACATTAACATTAGCAGCTTTAACCGGATTTATTATCGGGTCATTAAACAAGATGTGGCCGTGGAAAAAAACCTTGGAAGAAAAAGTTATAAATGGAGAAACACATATTACAGCAGAACAATCCGTTTTACCGGCTCAATTTGAAGGAGATCCGAAAATTCTTGCCGCTTTTATTTCATTTTTAATCGGATTTCTGTTAATTTTATTCTTAGAAAACATAGCCAAAAAAATGAGCCCCTCCAATGAGAAATAAAACGCGAAATCTTAAAGATAGATTATTTCTGGTATTGAAAGGTATTGGCATGGGAGCAGCAAATAAAGTTCCCGGAGTTTCAGGAGGAATTGTTGCTTTTGTAGCTGGATTTTATGAAGAATTTATTTATTCGCTTCAAAAAATAAATGGAAATGCTTTTTTATTACTCATCAACGGGAGGTTTAAAAGCTTTTTCAATTATATCAACGGAAGGTTTTTAAGCTTATTATTTTTGGGAATGATCATCAGTTTTTTTAGTGTTTCTAAAATACTGGATTATCTCATTACACATTATGAATTATATGTTTGGGCAGGTTTTTTTGGAATGATTATTGGCTCAATTTATTATGTAGCAAAAGATTTTAAATTAAAATCTTTTAGAAATATACTTATTATTTTATTGGGAATCGCCGGAGGTGTAGCCATCAGTATGCTTGAGCCTGCAAAAGAAAACGATAATTTATGGTTTGTTTTTTTCTGCGGAATAATAGGAATCACAGGAATGACTTTACCAGGACTTTCCGGATCTTTTATCTTAATGCTGATCGGGAATTATGTGTTGTTATTGGTAGATTCTGTCAATGCTTTATATGATACAATTGCACAAATATTAACATGGAATTTTTCTTTTGTATATGATGAAGAACATGTTAACTTGCTCAAAGTTTTAGCTTCTTTTACATTAGGTTCAATTGTGGGGTTAGTTACCTTATCCCATGTTTTGGCTTATGTTTTAAAAAGATTTAAAGATCAAGTATATGCTTTGATTATCGGTTTTATAACCGGGTCTTTAGGAGTGGTTTGGCCGTGGAAAGAAAAATTGATAAGAGAAAATCAATTGGGAGAAATAGCTTTAGATAAAACAGGAGAACCCATAATTACTGATTATGTACGTTATTGGCCAAATTTAGGAGAAGTTTCGACTTGGTGGGCTATTTTTTTTATTTTTGTAGGAATTCTGATCGTATTTGGTCTGGAACACTACGGACAAAAACACATTGAAGTATGAAAACATACGGACTAATAGGAAACCCTGTAGAACATTCTTTTTCAGAAAAATATTTTTCTGAAAAATTTGAAAATGAAGGGATTGACGCAAAATATAAACTTTTTAAACTTGAAGACTTGACAGCGTTTCAAGAATTGTTGAAAAAAGAAAAAAAATTAAAAGGATTGAATGTAACTTCTCCTTTTAAAGAAAAAATAATTCCTTTTTTAGATGAAGTAGAACAACAAGCTAAAAATATCGGTGCGGTAAATACCATAAAATTTGAAGATGGAAAAAGAATAGGATATAACACTGATAGTTTCGGATTTCTGAAGTCACTATTTCCAATTATAGAAAAACAACATACAAATGCACTGATTTTAGGAACAGGAGGAGCTGCAAAAGCTATTGCACAAGCTTTGAAATCTATGGGGATTGAATACCAAATGGTTTCGCGAACTCCTGCAGAAAATCAATTGGCTTATACAGACTTAACAGAAGAAATTATAAAGGAAAACTTGCTAATTATTAATTGTACACCTTTGGGAACTTATCCAAATGTTGAAGAATCTCCGAATATTCCTTATGATGGATTAACGCAAAAGCATTTGTTGTATGACTTGACGTACAACCCTGTGGTAACTCAATTTCTTGCACAAGGACAAATGCGAAAATGTAAAATATTTAACGGTCAGAAAATGTTGGAATTTCAAGCAGAAAGAAGCTGGGAAATTTGGAATGAATAATAATTGACAAAAGACAGAAAATCATAAAAAATAAACCGAAGAAACAGGAATTCTTTGGCAGGTTGAAATAGACTTATTATATTTAATTTTTATATAAAATGAACACTACCCATTTAGATTTAAAACGATAAATTTAAATGTGGAAAATCACAGATTTATGTTGGAAAACGAACAAAACGAAGCAGAAAAAGCAAAAGTTGAGGTTGAAAACACTTCAAAAGAAGCAAGTAAATTAGATACTTCTGAAAAAACTGAAGAACAAACTTCAGAGGATATAGCACAAGAAGCAAGTCAAGCTTCAGAAAAACCTGAACAAACAAAAGAAACTCAACAAGAGGAAGACGAAGAATCTTTAAGATCATCAGATGAAGAGGAGGAAGTAGAAGATGAGTATTACGGAATCCTTGTTAAAGCTTATGATGAGATGAATTTAGATGCTCTTGGAGAAGAGTTGGAGCGTTTGTTAAATGATCATGAAGTAAGAAAAATTCGTCAACACGTTCGAGAAATTAAAGCTGAATTTGATCTGAAATTTGGTGAAGAAAGAAAAAATAAAAAAGAAGAATTTCTTGAAAATGGAGGAAATATAATAGATTTCTCCTATTCCACAGAAGCAGAAAGGAAATTCAATAAGCTTTACTTTGAATACAAAGAAAAACGAGATAATTATTACAAAAGCGTAAGAAAAAATCTACAAGAAAATCTGGAACGTCGTTTAGCTATTATTGAAGAACTGAAATCCATCACCGGAGTGGGAACAGATATGAATAAAAACTTCAAAGCATTTAAAGAATTACAAGAGCGATGGAAAAAAGCCGGTCCTGTTCCGAGAAATGATTATAAAGACACTTGGAATACTTATCATCATCACGTAGAGCGTTTTTATGATTTCTTACATTTAGATCGTGAGTTTAGAGAAATGGATTATAAATATAATCTGGAACAAAAACTCAAAATGATTGATCGTGCAGAAGAATTGATTGAAGAAAAAAATGTAAATCGCGCATTTAGAGAACTTCAAAATCTTCATAGAATGTGGAAAGAAGAAGTAGGACCTGTGGCAAAAGAATACAGCGATGCGATTTGGGAGAAATTCAGTGCGGCAACAAAGAAAATACATGAAAACCGCAGAGCTTATTTTGAAGAAATAGATAAAGAAAGAGAGAAAAATCTTGAAGCAAAACAAGAAATTATAGATAAGATAGAAACTTTAGAAGAACAAGAAATTTCTTCTCATAATCAAGCGCAGAAAAAAATTAAAGAATTTCAAAAACTGAGAGATGAATTCTTTAAAGCAGGAAGAGTTCCCAAAAAAGACAATCAAAATGTTTGGGATGCCTTTAAAACAGCTTCAAGAGCTTTTAATCACAAGAAAAATGAGTTTTACAGAAAACGAAAAGAAGAACATAAAAACAATCTTGAAAAGAAATTAGAACTCATTGAAATAGCAGAAGAACACAAAGATTCTGAAGATTTTGAAACCGTAACCCCACTGATGAAAAAAATTCAGGCAGATTGGAAAAAAATCGGTTATGTGCAGAGAAATAAAAGCGATAAAATCTGGAAAAGATTTAAAAAAGCTTGTAATCATTATTTTGACAGATTGCATGCGCTTCAAGATGAAAAAGATAAAGTTGCTTTAGAAGCATATCATAAAAAAGAAGAATTGCTGAAAGAAGTAAAAGCTTTGGAATTGACAAAAGACAGATCAAAAGATTTGCCGGTTATCAAAGAAAAAATAGAAGCTTGGAAAAACATAGGAAACGTTCCTAAAAATAAAAGAAATATTGAAGGAAAATTCAATAAAGCTTTAGATAAACTATTTCAGCAAATAGATATGAACAGGAAAGATGCTGAAATGCTGAAATATGAAAATCATTTAGAAGCTTTAAAAGAAGCAGAAAATGATGATAAAATCAGAAAAGAAGCTTCTTTTTTATATAAGAAAATCGATCAAACTTCAGATGAAATTCGTCAGTTGGAAACTAATTTAGAGTTTTTTGACAATGCAGATAGAGATAATCCATTGATGAAAGATACTTTTAAAAATATAGATCGATTAAAGCAACAACTTAAAATTTGGGAAGCCAAATTAGAAAAAGTAAAACGCTTATAAAATGAATTTGCAACATAGTTGTCCTTTATGTTTATCGACTGCCAATTTCTTTTGGCAGTCCGATAAAAAGGAAAATTATTATGCTTGCAAAACCTGTGAAGGCATATTTTTATCTCCTCAAAACAGACTTTCCAAAGCAAAAGAATTCGAGCGTTATCAACTTCATGAAAACGACGTAAATGATCCGGATTATCAAAATTTTGTAAATCCTATTATACAAGCTGTTCAAAAAGATTTTTCAACAAATACTATAGGTTTGGATTTCGGATGTGGTTCAGGACCGGTAGCGGCAAAAATGCTGAGAGATAAAAATTATCAAGTCAATTTATATGATCCCTTCTTTTATAAAAAACCTGAGAGTTTAAAAAAACAATATGATTTTATTGTTTGTTGTGAAGTGATGGAACATTTTTATCATCCAAAAACGGAATTTGAAAAATTATATTCCTTATTAAAACCTAAAGGAAAATTATATTGTAAAACCAGTTTGATGAGTGAAGAAATTGTAAATAATTTTGGAGAATGGTTTTATAAAGATGATCCGACTCATGTGTTTTTATATACGCCAAAAACGTTAGAAATTATCCAGAAAAATTACAGATTTTCTTCTTTTCAAATAGCAAAAGATTTTATTGTTTTCCAGAAGTGATAATTAAGATTAGATTAACAAATAAAATCTTTGTAAGGCATTTGTTTTGCTGTTAAGTAATAGAAATTTAAAGATAATTTATAAGATGAAAAAAATCATTACTTTTATTATATTGGTAAGTGTAACAACCTTAGGGTTTTCACAAGAAAAAACAACTAAAGAAACCCCTGAAGGAAGTTGGACGGTTAATAAACAATATGATGAAGAAGGAAATTTAATTTCTAAAGATTCTACTTATTCTTATCACTCTTATAACGGTAAAGCTATTACTAAAGCAGAAGCAGACAGTATTTATCAACAACTTAAAAAAGAGATACCTTCAGATTTTGCATCTTCAGCGTTTTTTAAAGATTTCAAATCAGAAGATATTCAAGATATTTTGGATGAAATAGATTTTCAATCTGTGGAAAATTTCCTCAATAATGAGGAATTAGGTGGATTTTTTGAGGAGTTTGATTATGGAGGATTAAATGATTTGATAGAAAACTTTGATATTAATTCTTTTGACCATTCTTTTATAAAAGAATTTATAGATACACAAGATAAAGATATGCAGGATTTAATTCAAAAGTATATGAAAGATTTTGAATTGAATTTTAACGATCAAAAATCAGATGAAAATAAAATCAAAGCAGAAAAAGAACATTCTGAAAGTGAAGAGAATTTAATGAAGTCAGAATCGGCTCAGCACGTGTAAAAGTATTTTTTTACTAATCGGTTTTATAAAAATATTAATTACCGCCTTAAGACAATTAATTCTTGAGGTGGTTTTTTTATATTAAAAAATGGAACTTTTTATGGTGTTTGTATAAAAAGATAGTTGTTTTTGATAATTTAGGCGAATTATAAAAATATTACTATGAAACCTTATAAAACCCTTATTGTGTTTTGCGTTGTTTTGTTGATGACAAATTTTCTGTCTGCTCAACATATTCAACAACGTAAAAATATTACTAAAAACTATGATTTAAAGAAATTAAATCACTTATCTATTCAGCTTTCTCAAAAATTTTTGGAAGAAAGAAAATCAGCTTTAGATTATGCGAAAATACACGATTTACCTTTGATGATAGAAAAAGAGAATGGAGAGAAATCTTATCTTTTTCGAATGGATAACAAAGGGAATTTGCTGTATGTAAAAGTAGATGGAAAAGCGGATGCTAAAACAATAGGAACGGATGAATTATATCCTCAAGGTGGATTGGGTTTATCTTTAGAAGGGGAAGGTATGAAAGCCGGAGTTTGGGATGCAGGAGCGGTGAGAGCTACACATGAATTATTAGAAGGAAAAGTGCTTCAACAAGATGGAGGAGAAGGAGAAAGTCCAAATCACGCTACTCATGTTGCGGGAATAGTTGCCGGTAAAGAATTGTCGGGAGGAATAGGAGAATTAGCAAAAGGGATGGCTTATAAAGCAAATATAGATGCTTATGATTGGTTTGATGACCTTGCGGAAATGTATAATGCAGCAGCAGATGGTTTGTTAGTTTCTAATCATTCTTATGGAATAGATTTAAGTCAAGTAGATGATTATCAGTCTATTTTAGGAAATTATGATGAAGTCTCCGAAGCAGTAGATGATTTAATGAATTCTGCATCATACTACACATTGGTAACTTCAGCAGGAAATGATAGAAATGCAGGATATAATGCATCACAAGGAGGATATAATTTGTTGGGAGGTTGGATGACAACAGCAAAAAATCCTATAGTAGTTGCTGCAGTAGAAAAAGGTCTTGATGTATCTCGGCCCTTCTAATGTGGTGATGTCTAACTTCAGCAGTTGGGGACCAACAATAGATAATAGGGTGAAACCTGATATTTCAGCACAAGGAGTAGAAGTGTTGTCCAGTACAGCAAACTCCAATGATAGTTATGATTATTATAATGGAACCTCAATGGCGGCTCCCGGTGTAGCAGGCAGTTTATTGCTTTTGCAAGAGTTAAGCGCAGATTTAAATCAAGGAGAATTCTTGAGATCTTCTACTTTAAAAGCAATTATAATTGCCACAGCGTTAGAAACCGGAGAAAATCCGGGACCTGACCCTAAATTTGGATGGGGATTGCTCAATACAGAAGCTGCAGCACAATTGATGTTGGATTCTCATGAAGGATCAAATGCTTTTTATCAAGAATTAAAATTAGAAGAAGAAAACAATTCTTATAGCATAAAGGTTAAAGCAAACGATGAAGAAGAGTTGAAAGCGACTATTGCTTGGACAGATATTGCGGGAAACGGATTAGTAAATGATTTAGATTTGAGAATAACAGATAGTCAAGGTAATACTTTTTATCCTTGGCGTTTAAATCCTGGAGATATTACTGCGCCGGCTTTAAATGATGCAGATAATAATGTGGATAACGTAGAAAAAATATGGATAGAAAATGCTGTGGAAGGAGAGGAATATACTATAACAATCACACATAAAAATGAGTTGGAATCAGGAGAACAGGAATTTGGTTTGGCAGTAACCGGAGTGCAGGAAGTTCCGCTTAGTAGTGAAAATCAGGAGCTTTCGGAAATAATGATTTATCCAAACCCAGCTACAGATCAAATTAATATTGAATTAGAGCAGAGTAGTGGAGCAGTTGATTTACAGATTAATGATCTTAACGGACGTAAAGTTTTAATGCAAAAGATTGACGACTACTCTTCTTCTTATCAATTAGATATTTCTCATTTAGATACTGGAGTGTATTTTGTAGAAATTAAAACGAAAGGTAAAAAAGCAGTAAAAAAACTAATTGTAAAATAAATTATTAGAAAAAATATCTTTACAATTTAAGCTCTCTATAATCGAAGAGCTTTTTTTATGCTAATCCAATAAAATAATAAGGATGAAAACACCATAAGTTATTTTAAAATTGTATTTTGCTCTGTTTTAAAAAATCAAATTAACTAACCATATATAAAAGTGTATGTCAGGAATAATTGGATATGTAGGAAAAAAAGAAGCTTACCCTATACTTATACATGGATTGAATTGTTTTGAGTTTAGAGGTTATGACAGTGTTGGAGTAGTTACTGTGGACAAAAATGAATTTGAGCTGAGGAAATTTGCAGGTAAATTAGCCGAGTTTAAAGAAAAAAACGAAGCTAATCAACCTAAAGGAAATATAGGACTGGCACATTCTCGTTGGGCAACCCACGGAATGGCAGATGAAAATAATGCTCACCCTCATGTTTCTTACTCCGGAAGATTGGCAATTGTGCACAAAGGAATTGTAGAAAACTATTCCAGTTTAAAAGAAAAACTGATAAAAGATGGATTTGAATTTAAATCAGATACAGATTCAGAAGTATTGATCAATTGGATAGAACATATCCAAAGCAAAAGTCAAAAATCTTTGCAAGAATCTATACAAATTGCTTTAAACCAAGTAGTGGGAGCTTATTCTATAATTGTTTTAGATAAAGAAGAAAACGCTTTGTATGCTGCAAGAAAAGGAGCGCAATTGGTAATTGGAGTAGGTGCTGAAGAAGAAGAGTTTATTATAACTACAGATACTTCTCCTTTAGGAGGATATACCTCGCAAGTAATTTATATGGAAGAAGAAGATGTTTATCGATTGGCGCCCGGAGAAAAAATAAATCTTCTCAATTTAGATAATCTGCAGAAATCTCCAGTGATAGAAGAATTTGAAGAAGAATTACACGCTATTGAAAAAGGTGATTTTGATCATTTCATGCTCAAAGAAATCTATGAGCAACCCAAAGCTATCATCGATTCTTACAGAGGGAGAATGAGCGCTGTGGAGGGTTGGATAAAATTAGGAGGAATTACAGAATACAGAAATAAATTAAACAAAGCAAAACGTATTGTTTTTGCAGCTTGCGGAACTTCTTGGCACGCTTCATTAGTCGGAAAATATCTTATAGAAGAATTAGCCGGAATCCAAGTTTCTGTAGAGTACGCATCAGAATTTCGTTATAGAAAACCTGTGATAGGAAATGAAGATGTGTTTGTGGCTATTTCTCAATCCGGAGAAACAGCAGATACTATTGCAGCAATTGAATTGGCGAAACATAAACAAGCGTTGATTTATGGAATTTGTAATTCTGTGGGTTCTACTATTTCAAAAATGTCTCACGCCGGATCATACACTCATGCCGGTCAGGAAATTGGAATTGCTTCCACAAAAGCATTCACTTCTCAAGTGGTGATTTTAACTTTAATGGCTTTGCAATTAGCAGATTATAAAGGAAATTTATCAAAAACACAACTCAATTCTATTTTGTATGAATTAGAGCAAATTCCATCTAAAGTAGAAGAAATATTAAAGTTGGATGCAGAAGTTAAGAAAATAGCCAAAGTTTATCATCAAGCTAATAATTTCTTGTTTTTAGGAAGAGGAGCGAATTATCCTATAGCTTTAGAAGGAGCATTAAAGCTGAAAGAAATCTCTTATATCCATGCAGAAGGTTATCCTGCAGCAGAAATAAAACACGGTCCTATTGCATTGATTGACGAAAATATGCCGGTGGTGGTTTTAGCTACAAATGATAGTGCTTATGATAAAATTGTTTCTAATATTCAAGAAATAAAAGCCCGAAAAGGAAAAGTTATTGCAATTGTAAATAAAGGAGATACCGTAATCAAAGAAATTGCAGATCACAGTATTGAAATTCCAAAAACTTTAGAACTTTTTGCACCACTTCTTTCCGTGGTTCCTTTGCAGCTGTTGGCTTATCATATTGCAGTGTGGAGAGGAGCAGATGTGGACAGCCCGAGAAATCTGACAAAGTCTGTAACTGTAGAATAAGAATAGACTTTTTGTAATTATAAAAGCCTTCAGTTTTAAAATAATTGAAGGCTTTATTTTTTGAAATTAAGAAATAAAAACCATAAAAAAAGCTGTTTCAAAACGAAACAGCTTTTATCAATTTATCAAGATTGAAAATATATTATTTTCCTTCTTTTTCCATTTTATCTTTTAGTGCTTGAAGTTCTGCGTTAGCATCACCTAAAGTAGATTTGGACTCTTCTTGTTTTTGCTTAGCTTTTTTAGCAGCTTGCTTAACAATCTTAGCTTCTTCTTCTCTAAAGATAGAAGTATGAGAAGCTACAACACGTTTAAACTCTTTGTTAAACTCAATGATGATTAATTCTACTTCTTCTCCTTTTTCTAAAGTAGAACCATCTTCTTTCTCCATATGACGTTTAGGAATGAAAGCAGTGATATCTTCATTAAATTCAACAGTAGCCCCTTTATTTCCTACTAATTCAGAAATTTTAGCGGTGTGTTTAGTTCCAACAGCAAACTCTTGTTCATATTTATCCCAAGGATTTTCTTTGGTTTGTTTGTGTCCAAGACTTAATTTGCGCTCACCAACATCTAATTCTAATACAACAACCTCAAGCTTATCACCAAGGTTTGCAAACTCAGAAGGATGTTTGATTTTTTCAGTCCAAGATAAGTCAGAAATATAGATCAATCCATCAATACCTTCTTCAAGTTCAACAAATACTCCAAAGTTTGTAAAGTTACGAACAACTCCGGTGTGTTTAGAACCTACAGGATATTTAGAAGTGATATCTGTCCAAGGATCCGGCGATAATTGCTTCATTCCTAAAGACATTTTTCTTTCTTCGCGATCTAAAGTTAAGATTTGCGCTTCTACTTCATCTCCTACTTCAACAAAATCTTGTGCTGAACGCAAGTGTGTACTCCATGACATTTCTGAAACGTGAATAAGTCCTTCAACGCCTTCTTCAATTTCAACAAAAGCACCGTAATCAGCGATAACAACAACTTTTCCTTTAACCTTGTCTCCAACTTTAAGATCTTCGTCAAGTGCTTCCCAAGGATGTTTTTTCAGTTGTTTTAATCCTAATTGAATACGTGTTTTTGCTTCGTCAAAGTCAAGGATTACAACATTAAGTTTTTGATCAAGTTCTACCACTTCACTTGGGTGGTTGATACGAGACCAAGATAAATCAGTGATATGAACTAATCCGTCAACACCGCCTAAGTCAACAAATACTCCGTAAGAAGTAATGTTTTTAACGGTACCTTCAAGAACTTGTCCTTTTTCTAACTGACCGATGATTTCTTTCTTCTGTTTTTCGATGTCAGCTTCGATAAGTGCTTTATGAGAAACTACTACGTTTTTGAATTCTTGGTTGATTTTCACCACTTTAAATTCCATAGTTTTTCCAACATACGCATCATAATCACGAATTGATTTTACATCGATTTGCGAACCGGGTAAGAATGCTTCAATTCCGAAAACATCTACAATCATTCCTCCTTTTGTTCTGCACTCAATTTCACCGGTTACGATAGTGTTGTCTTCATAAGCTTTGTTGATTCTTTCCCAAGCTTTGATTACACGAGCTTTACGATGAGAAAGAATTAACTGCCCTGAAGCATCTTCTCTAATATCAACATAAACGTCAACCATATCGCCCACAGCAAGATCGGGGTTATAACGGAATTCGTTTAAGGAAATTACTCCTTCACTTTTTGCATTGATGTCAATAATTGCATCACGCTCAGTGATGTTGATTACTTTACCTTGAACAACTTCATTATCTAAAGTATCAACAAAATTTTCCTCAACTAATTTTTCAAATTCGTCAAGCTTATCATCTTCAATTTTGTCAATTCCTTCTTCGAAATTGTGCCAGTCAAACTCTGCTAAGAATTTTTCAGGATCTTGGTGCTGAGTTTCAACTGCAGGTTGTGAATCAGCTTTCATTCCATCAATTGGAGTAGCTTCTAATTGTGGATTTTCAGTTGATTCTTGTTTTGTTTCTTTTTCTTCAGCCATTGCTGATAATTGTTTGTATTCTGTATGGATTCCAGAAAATCTATAGGCGGTCGGCATACAGAAGAAATTTAATAAATAAATTATCCCTTTTTATTTTCTTATAAACCGCAAAAAGGAGTGCAAAGATACAACAATATTTTGAAAGACAATTAATTGAGTTTGAAAATATAAGTGTTATTTAAATTGAAAAAAATGTAATCCTAAAAAAAGAAATACTTGTTAAACGTATAAAAACACAAGAAAATCAATGAAAATAAAAACTTCTCTATAATTAGTTTCTTTATCTTTGTTGAAAAATAATTTTCATGCAACTTAAATTAACTAAACCAATCTGTTTCTTTGATTTAGAAACAACAGGAACCAATATCGCAAATGATCGAATTGTAGAAATTTCTATACTAAAAGTTTTTCCTAACGGAAATAAAGAAAGTCATACTTGGCGTGTAAATCCGGGTGTTCCTATTCCTCCGGAATCCAGTGCTATTCACGGAATTTATGATAAAGACGTAGCTGATGAACCCACTTTTAAAGAATTATCTCCCAAGGTGAGTGAGCTGATAAAAGGAGCAGACTTAGCAGGATATAATAGTGATCGTTTTGATATTCCTTTGTTAGCAGAAGAAATGTTGAGAGCCGGAGTGGATTTTGATATGAAAAATGTGGCAGCTGTTGATGTACAAACAATTTTTCATAAAAAAGAAAAACGAACTTTAGAAGCAGCTTATAAGTTTTATTGCGACAAAGAATTGATTGGTGCACACTCTGCAGAAGCAGATACCAATGCAACTTACGAAGTTTTAAAAGCTCAGCTTTCTCGTTATGAGGATTTAAAAAATGATATGAAATGGTTGGCAGAATTTAGTACACATAAAAAATTTGCTGATTTTGCCGGATTCATAGCTTATAATAAAGAAGGAAAAGAAGTTTTTTCTTTTGGAAAACATCGCGGAAAATTAGTAGAAGATATTTTGGAAAAAGAACCCGGTTATTTTGGGTGGATACAAAATGCAAACTTTCCTTTATATACCAAAAAAGTTTTAAGCAGAATTAAACTAAGAAAACTTGAAGAAAAATTAAATTAGTATGAAGTTTTTTTGTGTAGGAAGAAATTACCGCAAACATATTGAGGAGTTAGAAAATGAGCTCCCGCAAGAGCCGATTATTTTCAGTAAACCTGAAACAGCAAAACTTCCTAAAGACCGAGATTTTTATATTCCTGAGTTTTCTGACAATATACACTATGAAGTAGAAGTATTGGTGAAAATCAAAAAAGTAGGAAAATATATTCAACCTGAATTTGCACATAAATATTATGACCAAATCGGCTTGGGGATTGATTTTACCGCCAGAGATCTTCAGCAAAAATTAAAGAAAAAAGGTTTGCCTTGGGAAAAAGCAAAAGCTTTTGATGGTTCTGCTGTGGTAGGAGAAAAATGGTTTGATAAAAAAAACTTTGAAAACATTCAAAAAATTAATTTCTCTTTATTAAAAAATCAAGAAAAAGTACAAAAAGGAAATACTTCTGCTATGATTTGGAAAATAGACGAATTGATAGCAAATATTTCAAAATATTTCACCTTAAAAATGGGAGATATAATTTTTACAGGAACTCCGGCAGGAGTGGGAAAAGTAAAAGAAGAAGATGTTTTAGAAGGATTTATAGAAGAGCAATCAGTTTTTAAAGTAAATATAAAATAAAATTTAAAATATGAATGTTGAAATCATCACTATAGGAGATGAAATTTTAATCGGTCAAATCGTAGATTCCAATGCTGCTTTTATAGGAAAAGAATTGACTAAAATAGGCATGGAAATTGTAAAAATTCAATCCATAAAAGATGAACAACAACAGATTTTAAAAACACTGCATCAGGTAGAAGAAGAAACAAAAGTTGTAATTCTCACCGGAGGATTAGGCCCTACAAGAGATGATATCACAAAAAAAACCTTAACAGCTTTTTTTGAAGATGAATTAATTCAAAACGAAAAAGCTTTAAACCAAGTAAAAGAAATTTTTTCAAGACTCAACAGACCTTTGTTGGTTGAAAATATCAATCAAGCATTATTGCCTTCAAAAGCAGAAGCTTTATTTAATAAATGGGGAACCGCTCCGGGAATGTGGTTTGAAGAAAATGATAAGATTTATATTTCTATGCCCGGCGTTCCGACGGAGATGAAAAACTTGATGCGAGAAGAAGTTTTACCCAGATTAAAAAAGAAATTTAAAAGACCTTTTATTTTACAAAAAACCATTTTGACTTATGGATTGGGCGAAAGTTTTTTAGCCGATCAAATAAAGGATTTAGAAGATGCTTTGCCACAATATATGAGTTTGGCTTATTTGCCGGGCGTAGCAAGAGTGCGTTTGAGAATAATGGCAAGAGGAAAAAATGAAGTTGCTTTAGAAAAAGAAATAAACACTTGGATTAATCAGCTAAAAGAAAGAATAAAAAAACATTTTGGCGGAATAGAAGGAGAGTTTTCTTTAGAAGCTGAAATAGCGAATTTATTGACTTCACAAAAGAAAAGCATTGCGGTAGCAGAAAGTTGTACCGGAGGGAGAATAGCTAACTTATTTACCAAAACTCCGGGAGCTTCAGCTTTTTTTAAAGGAGGAGTAATTCCTTATGAAACTAAAATGAAAGTTGAGGTTTTAGGAGTAGATCAAGAAATTATAGATAAACATTCAGTGGTAAGTGCACAAACAGCTAAAGCTATGGCAATTCAAACCAGAAAGCTTTTTCAATCGGATATTGCATTATCTACCACAGGAAATGCCGGTCCTACCAAAGGCGATAGTAATGCAGAAATAGGAACTGTATATATAGGTATAGCAGATGCAGAAAAAGTAGAATCATTTAAATTTAATTTTGGAAAAAACAGAGAAAAAGTAGTAGAACGCGCAGTGATAAAATCTTTTGAAATTTTAAAACAGAAAATTTCGGGATAATGCTGAAAAAACCTTAGTATTGCAAAATATTTTTAAGCTAAAAGAAATAGAAACAGATAAAATAAATATTTTTCTCAAAAAAATTGTTTCTCTTTCAAAAAATTACTTAGCTTTGCAACCCGATTTAATTTAAAAGAAGACTTGAATCATGGCGAGAGTATGTGAACTTACCGGAAAAAAGGCGATGGTTGGAAACAACGTGTCGCACGCAATGAATAAAACCAGACGCAAATTCAATGTGAATTTGGTGAAAAAACGTTTTTACCTCCCAGAGGAAGATCGTTGGATAGCGCTTAAAGTTTCAACAAAAGCGTTAAAAAATATCAATAAAAAAGGAATCACAGCAGTAGTGAAAGAAGCTCGTTTAAAAGGCTACTTGAAAAAATAAGCTGATAAAAATATAGATTGATATGGCAACTAAAGGAAATAGAAGACAAGTAATTTTGGAGTGCACCGAGCAAAAAGCATCAGGTGTTAGCGGAATGTCACGTTACATCACTACCAAAAACAAAAGAAATACTCCGGATAGATTGGAATTAAAAAAATACAATCCTTATCTGAGAAAAATGACAATTCATAAAGAAATAAAATAAAAAGCTATGGCAAAGAAACCAATGTCCCGTGTTCAAAGGGGTTCAAAACGTTTGACAAAAGCCGTTAAAATGGTGAGATCTTCTAAAACAGGAGCTTATGTTTTTCAAGAAAAAATATTAGATCCTTCAGAAGTAGATGCATATTTTAAGGAGAAATAATAAGTTCACTTAAGTAAAAATTTTAAGAAGCCGTTTCGTTCTTTATTAAAAAAGACTACGAACGGCTTTTTTGTTTGTATATTTGTAGCTTTATTAATAAATTTTCTGAATATTTTTAGAGAAAAATAAATTTTAAAATTAATAACTTAAGTCGCGGGTCTATGAGCTTGTTTAAAAGAATATTTTCAAAAGAAAAAAAAGAAACCCTTGATAAAGGTTTAGAGAAATCTAATAAAAGCTTTTTTGGAAAACTAAGTAAGGCTGTTGCCGGAAAATCTAAAGTAGATGAAGAAGTTTTAGATGATTTGGAAGAAGTCTTAATTTCCAGTGATGTTGGAGTAGCAACTACAATCAAAATAATAGAGCGTATTGAAGAACGCGTTGCACGTGATAAATATTTAGGTACAGCAGAACTCAATAAAATATTAAGAGAAGAAATCGCCGGACTTTTAAGTGAAACAGGCTCAGGAGAATCTGCGGGATTTGTTTTTCCGGAAAGCAAAAAACCACACGTTATTATGGTAGTGGGAGTAAACGGAGTAGGAAAAACAACTACCATAGGAAAGTTGGCTAATCAATTTAAAAAACAAGGCAAAAAAGTGGTTTTGGGAGCAGCCGATACTTTTAGAGCTGCAGCAATAGAGCAATTGGAAATTTGGTCAGACAGAGTGCAAGTACCCATTGTAAAACAAAAAATGGGAAGTGATCCTGCTTCTGTGGCTTTTGATACACTTCAAAGTGCAGTTAAACAAGATGCAGATGTGGTGTTAATAGATACTGCAGGACGTTTACATAATAAGGTAAACCTGATGAATGAGTTATCAAAAGTAAAGAGGGTGATGCAAAAAGTTGTAGAAGATGCTCCTCATGAAGTGTTGTTGGTATTAGATGGATCTACAGGACAAAACGCTTTTGAGCAAGCCAAACAATTTACAGCAGCCACACAAATTACTTCCTTGGCTGTTACAAAACTGGACGGAACTGCAAAAGGAGGAGTGGTGATAGGAATTAGCGATCAATTTAAAATTCCGGTGAAATATATCGGGGTAGGAGAAGGAATTGAAGATTTGCAAATTTTCAATAAAATGGAATTTGTAGATTCTTTTTTTAAACAATAATTGTGAGTAATAATCAGCCTAAACCTTTTTCAAAAGAAAGAACAAAAATTATTGTTGGACGGATAATATATTTTTACAGTATATTTTATGTCTTGATAAGAATATTTTCCGGTTTTCAAAACGATGCTTTTCTACCACATTTCTTAATAGCTATTCCTTTCATAGCTTTAGCAAGCATAGGCTTTACATTCGAAAAAAATAAAAATTATTCTTGGATTTATGTAATTATAGGAGTGGTGTTAATTTCTGTAATACGTTTTTATGAGCAAGAACTCTTTACCTATTTTTTGAAGTTATTTTAAAATAATTAAGGAGGTTTTTTATTCTTAAGCAAAATTTAACTTAATAGAATTTGGAGTTATAGAATTGTTTTTGTTATATTTGACGACACAATTAAAAAATTAAATATTTTATTATGAAAAAAATTACATTATTAATTGCCGCGTTTATAATGTCTATCGGACTTTACGCTCAAGAAGTGATTGTTGATCAAGGGCCTGCTGGGAAAGGAATTGCTGCAGGAATGTATGAAGAAGGAGGTGCTCAGGTTTTAGCTGAGGATATAAACCTTGATTCTGATATGAGAATATTAGATGCTACGTTTTATGGGTTTTCAGTATTACCTAATACCTTGTCAGATGGGTTAGAAACTGACGGAGTTTTAACGCATTTCAACTTGTTTATTGTTCCGGCAGATGCTTCTGGATTGCCGGTTGATCTTTTAGATGAGTCAGTAATTGAATTGGAGATTCCTCTTGACCATGAAGCTTTAGATGTTTTAACAGACATGGAGCCTCGTCAAGATGATCCAAATATGAATGAATGGCTGTATGTTTTTACTGTTGATGTAGCAGAGTTCTTAGGAGAAGATGATGCTGTATTGGCAGAAGGAGATTATTGGTTAGCTCCAGTTCCTTATTTTGAAGATGATTTTGAAGACACCGATTATATGTGGTATTGGATGAACTCTCAAACTTTTGGTAATGGAGAGCAACCTACTTATTACACTGGATCAGATGGATGGGTAAACCTAAACGAAGCAGCTGGATCTTTTGACTACATGGCTATGGCTATGACTGTAACTGGAGAAGAAGCTACTATGAGTGTTGATGATCATAACTTTGATTCTTTCACTCACTACATCAACAATAATGAATTGGTATTAGATGCTGTTTCTAACCAAATTGATGGTGTTGCTATCTATAACCTATTAGGTCAAGAAGTAGTAAACGAAAATATCAATGCTACTTCAGGAAGCATCGATCTTAACGCATTAAGCGCTGGAGTTTATGTTACTAAAGTAACTATCGACGGACAAACAAAAACTTTCAAGTTTTCTAAAAACTAATTAAAAGTTTTTAAATAATATTTAAAGCCCCTCTTTGTAGGGGCTTTTTTCATGGATAAAAGTCTTTAAAAAAAACTTCTAATTAAAATTATTGAAATTTTTAAGCAGTCTATATCAGCGAAGATAAAATATGATTGGTAATATATAGATATAAAAAAAGCTACACCTAAAAGATGTAGCTTTCTGTTGTAGTGTGACCTCGGCAGGATTCAAACCTGCAACCTTCTGAGCCGTAATCAGATGCTCTATTCAGTTGAGCCACGAGGCCTTTTATCGTTCTTTTGAGAACGGTTGCAAATATAAGTATATTTCTGTAAATAAAACAAATCTTAAACAAAATATTTTAATTAAAAATAAATAGTGTTCTTTCTGAAGATTGTGTAATTAAAAAAAGAAGAAGTTTTAATTAGTTTATTGCTTTGGAGGAAAATCTTTAAAAAGTTTTTTAAGCATCTTGTCTAACTGTTTTCTTTTCTCTTCAGGAGTGGAATTTAAATTTATTTTAGCTTCAGAAATCCCTTGCCAAAACAATTCATTGTTATCCGGATGAGCAAATTCCACAGTGATGCTTAAAATGTTTTCAGTAGAATTGATAGGAATTCCACTGCCTATATTTCCGCTGACGCTGCTTCCATAAGTTCCAATGCTTATTCCTAAATTATGACGATGATTTTGTTGAAAAATTTCTGCATAGAAATTAATCATAAAATCCGGACTTTTGTCATTTAGAAATATACTGTCAGTTGCTAAGTTTTCTTTTATGGTAGATTTTATTCTTTTCTCCTCTAAATCATCTAAACCGGTTTCCATATCATTATAGAAACTATAAGAAGAAAAAAGAGCATAGTTTAATTGATCGTCATAATCTGTATAGGATTGAATTCCTTTACAAGAAATGAGTAAAAAGAGAAAAATAACAATACAAGATTTCCAAACATACTTCATGGAAGATGTGATTTATAAATGTAATAAAAAATAAAGAATTTTTACTTGTTAGAAGATTCAGAAGGCGAAAGATGTAAAATTTCCCAAAGTTTATCTTTCAATTCTTGAATTCCTTTTTGTCCTACAGAAGAAATAAAAACATATTCTATATCGGTAAAATCTTTTTGTAGTTCTTCGTCGATTTCTTGCTGTAATTCTTCATCGAGTAAATCGCTTTTAGAAATAGCAATTAATCTTTCTTTATCTAAAAGTTCAGGATTATATCTTCCTAATTCTTTGAGCAAGATGTCGTATTCTTTTTTGATATCATCTGTATCACAAGGAATGAGAAACAACAAAGTAGAGTTTCTCTCTATATGTCTTAAAAATCTGTGTCCAAGCCCTTTTCCTTCTGCTGCTCCTTCGATTATTCCCGGGATGTCAGCCATTACAAAAGTTTGGTGATCACGATGAGATACAATTCCTAAGTTGGGCTTTAGAGTAGTAAATTCGTAATCTGCTATTTTTGGTTTTGCAGCACTAACCACAGAGAGTAAAGTTGATTTTCCGGCATTGGGAAAACCAACTAAACCAACATCTGCTAAAACTTTAAGTTCTAAAGTGATATCTCGTTCTATACCGGGCAAACCGGGTTGTGCATATCTTGGAGTTTGGCGTGTAGAAGATCGAAAATGCCAATTTCCTAATCCGCCTTTTCCTCCTTTGGCAACAATTAATTCTTCTCCGTGCTCTGTAAGTTCACCGATGATATTATTGGAATCTGTGTCTTTAATGACAGTTCCTAAAGGTACATTGATGATGATGTTTTCTCCATCAGCACCTCTTCGGCGTTGTTTGCTACCTTTTCCGCCATGTTCGGCTCTGATATGTCTTTTGAAATTAAATTCATATAAAGTCCATAAATTCTTATTTCCGCGTAAAATAATATCTCCACCTTTTCCGCCATCACCGCCATCAGGTCCACCTTTATCTACAAATTTTTCTCTTCGTAAATGAGAGGAGCCTTCTCCGCCATTTCCAGACCTTACGTGAAGTTTTACATAATCGATAAAATTTCCGGTTTTCATGAGTAAAATCTTTTTTGGAGATTAAAAAATAAGGAATTTATGAAAGTAAACAAAAGACAAAATCAGCTTTTATTTGAGCTGATCAATAACTTTGCTTAATCTTTCTGTGATTTCTTCTATGCTGCCCACCCCATCAATACTGTGAAATTTATTTTCTTTTTGATAATAAGATTTTACAATATCTGTTTGGTCGTAATAAACTTCAAGACGTTTACGGATGATTTCTTCATTGGCATCATCTTTTCTGCCGGAGCTTTTTCCACGATCCAATAATCTTTTTACTAAAATTTCATCATCAGCTTCTAAGGCAAGCATGGCATCAACTTTTGCATTTTTACTGGTTAAAAGTTCATCTAAACTTTCTGCTTGGGCTGTAGTTCTTGGAAAACCATCAAAAATAAAACCTTTTGCATCTTTGTTTTTTTCTACTTCAGAACGCAACATATTGATGGTAACTTGATCAGGAACTAATTTTCCTTCATCAATATAGGTTTTTGCTTCTTTTCCTAATGCTGTTTTGTTTTTTATATTGTAGCGAAATACATCTCCTGTAGATATATGAACTAAATTGTATTTCTCTTGCAAGCGCTCAGCTTGTGTTCCTTTGCCGGCACCAGGTGCGCCGAACAGTACTAAATTTACCATTAAATTTATATTTGTTATTTTCTCTTTACTGATGAGTTTTGGAAAGCTTTAAAAAAAGCTCAAACCACAAATATAATGGATTTCAACCATATTGTTTGGTATAATGTAAAGGAAAGATTTACTTTTGTGAATGAAATAATAATAAAGCTAAAATATAGATGAACAATTATTTTTCTTCAGACTTTAAATTAGGCGTGTTAGGAGGCGGACAATTAGGGAAAATGCTACTTTATGAAACTCGAAAATTTGATGTGCAAACCAATGTTTTGGACCCTAATCCGGAGGCGCCTTCTAAAATATCTTGCAATTATTTTGAAGAAGGAGATCTGCTGGATTTTGATACAGTTTATAATTTTGGAAAAAAAGTGGATGTGCTTACCATCGAAATTGAGACAGTAAATGTGGAAGCATTAGAAGCATTGGAAAAAGAAAACGTAATTGTTTATCCTTCAGCTAAAACCTTGAAAACTATTCAAGACAAAGGCGTGCAAAAAGAGTTTTATGAAAAAAATGAAATTCCCACTGCGGCTTTTAAAAATTATGCTTCAAAAGCAGAGTTGGTAAAAGATATTGAAGAAAAAAACATAGAATTTCCTTTTGTATGGAAAAGCAGAAAAGGCGGATACGATGGAAGAGGAGTAAGCGTAATAAAATCTAAGAAAGATCTTGAAAATTTAAGTGAAGATTCTTGTTTGGCAGAAAAATTAATTCCATTTAAAAATGAATTAGCAGTTGTGGTAGCAAGAAATAAAAAAGGAGAAGTAAAATCTTATCCGGTGGTAGAAATGGAATTTCATCCGGAAGCCAATCAGGTGGAATATGTGATTTGCCCTGCCAGAATTGAAGATGAAATAGCTCAAAAAGCCAGACAATTGGCTGAAAAAGTTTCTGCTTCTTTTAAGCATGTAGGATTGTTGGCGGTTGAAATGTTTCAAACACAAGAAGATGAAATATTAGTCAATGAAGTTGCTCCAAGGCCTCATAATAGTGGGCATTACAGTATTGAAGCTGCATTTACAAATCAATTTGAACAGCATCTTAGAGCTATTTTAAATTTACCTTTGGGAAATACAGAAAGCAAAGTAGGAGGGGTGATGGTAAATTTAGTGGGAGAAGAAGGTTATGAAGGTCAAGTGCGTTATCAAAACATTGAAAAAATAATGAAACTTCCCGGAGTTACTCCGCATATTTATGGAAAGAAAATAACTCGTCCTTTTCGTAAAATGGGACACGTGACAATTGTAAACAAAGACTTAAGTAAAGCAAGAGAAATAGCAGAGCAAGTAAAAAATACTATTAAAGTAATCAGTTAAAAGAATAGTTATGATTCTGATATTTACACAAAAAATAACGACGCGAAAAAAATATATTTTTAATCAAATATTTGGTGAAATATTAGGATTGGAATTAAAAATTACTTCAAAAATAGAAGAGTTTATTGCTTGCAAAGAATTGAAGTTTTCCTACGGAAAAAGTCGAATGGGAAATGAGTTGTTTGTAGAATCTATAGGATTGTTAAATAAACAAGGAATTTCAGATATAGAAATTGAGGTCAAAAAATGGGAGGATGTTCCATGTTTTTTTGAAGTAGGAGAAAAAAGTGATCTCCCTTTTGATATTTTTTCAGCAGCTTTTTATATGCTTTCTCGATATGAGGAATACTTACCTCATGTTAAAAATGAAAACAATAATTTTCCGGCAACAGAGAGTTTAGCTTTTAAACATAAATTCTTATCTCGTCCGGTGGTAGATATTTGGACACATAAGTTTAAAATAATTCTACAAAAACATTTTCCGGAGATTAAACTTCCCACAAGAAAATTTACAACAGAAAATATTCTTTCTGTTGCAGAAGTTTATAAATACAATAAAAAAGGATTGATGCGTAATCTTGGCGGAGGAATAAGAGATTTATTTCAACTAAGATTTAAAGAGATTTTTGAAAGAATAAGAACCCAACTTTTTTGGGCACAAGATCCTTATGATGTTTATAGAGAATTACTACAGTTTAGTAAACAGCAAAAAATAAGATGGAAATTTATGTTTCAGTTGAGTGATTACTCTAAATATGATAAGAATATAGATCATAATAGATTGGCTTATCAAGCACAGATAAAATCATTGGGAGATTACGGGAAAATCGGTTTATTGATTGGTTATGAGGCAACTTATAAATTGAAACCGCTAAGAAAAGAAAAAAAACGTTGGGAAAATATAGCCAATCAAGAACTTGAAATGGCTTTGACTAATGATCATGGAATTAATCTACCGGATTTATACAATAATTTTGACGCGATAGAAATAGCAAATGATTATTCTATGGGGTTTGTAGATAAGATTGGATTTAGAGCAGGAACTTGTACTTCTTTTTTGTATTATGATTTAAAACTCGAACGAATTTCTCCTTTAAAAATACATCCTACTGCATTTAATAGTGAAGCTTTCAGGCCTCGATCTTTTTTTGAAGTAAAAACTGTTTTAGAAAGAATTAAAGCCGATGTAAAAGAAGTAGGCGGAGAGTTGATAATGCTTTATAAAAACACTGATTTTGTAGAAGGAAAAAGAAAAGAAAAGTTTTTGCAGATTTTAGAAAAGATGAATGATTAAAAAATCAATCAATAGAATTCTTTCTTAATAAAAACAAATAAAAAAATTAGATTCAAATCAATATCCATATTTGTTTTTCCAGCGCAGTTTTAAAAATTGACGAAGAACTTTTTCTCGTTTGTTATCTCCGGGTTGAAAGAAAGAATTTCCTTTGATTTCTTCAGGTAAAAACTCAGCATTTACAAAACCTCCTTCATAATCGTGGGCATATTTATAATTTTCTCCATATCCCAGATCTTTCATCAGTTTGGTAGGGGCATTTCTAATAGGTAAAGGAACAGATAAATCTCCTGTTTTTCTGACCATTTGTTGGGCTTTATTTATCGCCATATAACTGCTGTTGCTCTTAGGAGAAGTAGCTAAATAAATCGCACATTGACTCAAAACAATTCTGGCTTCAGGATATCCTATGGTAGTTACGGCTTGAAAAGTGTTGTTGGCCATTACCAGAGCAGTTGGATTTGCCAAACCTATATCTTCACTTGCTAAAATTAATAATCTTCTGGCAATAAATTTTAAATCCTCTCCGCCTTCAATCATTCTGGCAAGCCAATAAACCGCTGCATTGGGATCACTCCCACGAATAGATTTGATAAAAGCAGAGATAATATCATAATGTTGTTCTCCGGTTTTATCATACCTCACCGTGTTTTGTTGAACTTTTTTGGTTACTAATTCATCGGTGATTACAATAGAATCCGTATTTTCAGAAAGAACAATCAACTCAAAAATATTTAGCAGTTTTCGAGCATCTCCACTGCTGAGTCGTAATAAAGCATGGGTTTCTTTTAATTCTATTTTCTTTTGAGAAATTATTTCATCTTCTTGAATAGCTTTGTCTAATAAAGCTAATAAATCTTCTTTGCTAAAAGAATTTAAAGTATATACCTGACAGCGTGACAATAAAGCAGGAATAACTTCAAAACTCGGATTTTCTGTAGTAGCTCCAATCAAAGTTATCCAACCTTTTTCTACTGCGCCCAACAGCGAATCTTGTTGAGATTTGCTAAAACGATGAATTTCATCTATGAATAAAATAGGGTTTTTTGTCGTAAATAAATTATCCTTTTTCTTTGCTTGGTTAATTACTTCCCTAACTTCTTTTACACCACTATTAATCGCACTTAAAGTAAAAAAAGGACGTTTGGTTTCGTTGGCAATAATATGTGCTAAAGTAGTTTTTCCTACTCCGGGAGGACCCCAGAAAATAAGAGAAGGAATAAGGTCATTCTTCAATTGTGTTCGCAAAGGACCATTCTCGCCTACAAGATGTTGTTGACTGAGATAATCTTTTAAAGTTTTTGGACGTAATCTTTCTGCTAAAGGTTTATTCATAACAGCAAAAATAAGATTTGTAAATGACATATTAGCATAGAAATATCTTGGTATTTGTTTTGCGCTAAAACATTAAGATTTTTTAATTCTTATAAAGTTGTTTTTTACAATTCTTTAAAAATCGAAAATACTTGTTTATATTTTATCGTATTTTAAAATAATCCATGAACACTTCAAAACCTCTTACTTTTTCTGCTGCGGTATATATTTATCCAATTTTATTAGTGTTGATGATATGGATTGTTTTTTGGATAGAACAAAGCTTTGGAGTAAATTTAAGAGCTTGGGGAATTAAACCAAGAGAGTTGATAGGTTTAAGAGGAATATTTTTCTCTCCTTTTTTACACGGAGGTACCACACATCTTTTAAGTAATTCTTTGCCTTTATTATTGTTGAGTTTGGCGTTGTTTTATTTTTATAGAGGAATTGCTTTTAATGTTATTGTACTTGGCGGAATATTAACTGGGCTTTTAACTTGGATGATAGGTAGAGGAGGATCTGTGCATATTGGCGCCAGTGGAGTAGTTTATTTATTGGCGAGTTTTTTGTTTTTTAAAGGAATTTGGTCAAAGAATATGCGACTTATAGCAGTTTCTTTGGTGGTAGTTTTTATTTATGGAAGTTTGATATGGGGCGTTTTTCCAGGAAAACCTAAAATCTCTTGGGAGGGTCATTTATCAGGTTTTGTAAGCGGGATAATATTTGCTTTATATTATAGAAAATATAAGCTGATGATTGATGAAAACAATCCAAGAAAAAAAATCTTATCTAAAAGAGAAAAAGAATTTTTAAAACATTTTGATGAAGATGGAAATTTTGTTCCCACTTCAGAATGGAAAAAAAGAGAAGCAGAACAAAAGCAATCCAATACTCTTGATGCAGAAATTACTTATCAATATATAACAAAGAAAAAGAAAAGATAATTTTAAACTGTTTTCTGCCTGACTGCTTCATACAAGAAAAGTGCACAAGCCACAGAAACATTTAAAGAATCTGTTTTTCCTAAAATTGGAAGTTTTGCTTGCGAATCGCTCATTTTTAATAAAGCTTTAGAAACTCCTTTTCCTTCGCTGCCCATAATTACAGCAGTGGGTTTTTTGAAATCTACTTCATATAAAGAAGAGTTTGCTTTTTCTGAAGCCGCAATCACCTGAACAGCATAAGATTTTAATAAAAATATTGCATCTTTCAAATGATCAGTTTTACAAATAGGAATATTAAAAATAGCTCCTGCAGAAGTTTTTACCGCTTGCTCGTTTATGGCAGCACTTCCTTGTTTGGGAATAATAATCGCATCTGCTCCGGAACATTCTGCAGATCTTACAATAGCACCAAAATTTCTAACATCAGAAACTTCATCCAACAATACAAATAAAGGAGTGGAGTTTTTTTCAATTATTTCTTCGATAATATTTTCCAAACGCTGTGTTTTAATAGGAGAAATTTTAGCCACAACTCCTTGGTGATTTCCCGAAACCATATGATTTAGTTTTTGGAAAGGAACAAAAGAAGTAGGAATATTAGCTTGATGAATTTTTGCAATAAGCTTTGAAATTCCCGGATTTTCCAAACCTCTTTGAAAAAAAACTTTATCGATTTCTTGTCCGCTGTTTAAAGCTTCTTCCAAACTGTGGATACCAAATATAGTTGCGCTCATAAAATTAAATCTATTTTTTCTACAGAAAATTAAAAAGCTAAATATAAACTATAAAATAAACCTTAGAGATTAAAAATAAATAATTTTTTAAAGAAGAAAATTAAAAAGAAGCAATTAAGCTGATATGAACTTTGGTATTTTCAAACTTAAAAGATTCGCCATCAGATTTTCCGTTGGCAAAAGCAAGATTTAATAAACCGGCTTTGGTTTGTAAACCCAATCCAAAACCTATTCCGTAAAGGTTATTTTTTTCGTTTTGAACATCGTTTTTTAAATGTGCATAATCTATAATGCTGTGAGCGTATAAACTTGGAGATAATAAAAACCTATATTCCGATTGAATTCCACTAAAAAAAGAGGCGCTCAAACTATTTTCTTCAAAACCTCTAACAGAATGAACTCCGCCAAATCTAAAAAGTTCATTAGAAATATAATTGTCAGAAAAAAGAACAGAAACATCGCTCGAAACATAAATACTATTGCGATAATCTATATTAAAAATATGTGCTCCGGAAAAAACAACATTTTGTTGATTGCTTTTTTCAGCTTCTCTGTCTCTTTGTCCAAAACCTATGGTGAAATTTAAATCTGTTTGAATGGGGAAAAGCGGATTTTCTGTGTTTCTGTCTAAATAATTTCCACCAAAAGTGATAAAATAAGCATCAAAACTATCAAAGTTTTGTCCGATAAGACTTGAATTATCTTTTAATAAATCTGTAGAAGAAGTGTTTTTATAACCGGATTCTATTTCCCATTTAGAATTGATTTGATAATTTAATTTAGCAGATTGACTGTTGGTGGTATAAGAAGAATCTTGTTTGAATAAATCCAATTCTAATTTTACTCCAAAAGGAGTAGAAAAAATATAAGGTAATTTTAATTGGGTATTAAAATGCTGTTGATTTGTTCCAGTATTTTTATAATGAATAGCTAAGGATTCTCCATAATTTAAATTGTTGACTAAGCTTAAAGAAATATCTCCGTCCAACTGAAAATTCCCGGTTTCTTCATCGGTAGAAAAACCTAAAAAACCTTCAAAATTATTACTGTTTTTCTTTTCGAGATACAGATATAAAACTGTTTGGTCTTTTGTAAACAACACTTCCGGATTTCGAGGAACATTTACAAAATTTAGATTCTTCAAATCCAATACTTTCTTATCTAATTTGGTTTTATTAAAAACTTGTCCTTTTTTTATTCTGATAAAGTTTTTAATATAAGACTTCGGAAATTTCTCATAACCTTTTATGGTGATGCTATCTACCAATCGCTGATTAGAAATATCAATATGAAGATTAGCTATCAGTTGATTTTCTTTATCTAATGCTAAATCGATTAATTTTAAATTGCTAAAAGGTTTTCCTTCATTAATAAAAATGTCATTTAATTTTTGCAGAGTTTCTTCTGCTTTTGTAAAAGGGATAATAAAATAATCTGTAGTGTTTTTTACGCCTATTTTTTGTAGCTGTTTTGTAGATAGCTGATCAGAAGAATAAAAAACTTTAATGTCATTTTGTTTTTTATTTAAATTTAAAGTAGTGGTGTAAACAGAGTCTTTTATTTTTTGCAAAGGAGTGGATTGGATGTTGATATATCCAATTCTTTCTAATTTTTTAAAAGTATGCTTGACTTCTTTTTGAATAGAAGAGAAAGAAGGGTGATCTGACTTATATTTTAAGTCCTCAATTATTTTTGTTTCAGTAGAATCTTTTCCTTTAATAAATAAAGAGAGATTCTGCGTGTACAGTTGACAACAGCATAAGAAAAAAAACAGCAGAGAAAATATGTTTTTATACAGACTCAATATAGTGAAGAAATAAAGATTTTTGTCAAAAGACAAGCTCAAAAATAAGAAGAAGCAAAAGAATATAGTTGAAAAAGAGAAAAAATCATGAATAAATTAGAATTAATTCATTTTTTTTGATGAGTTTTGCATTTTTAAATGTAAAAATAGTTTGCAATAGACTATGAAAAAGCAGGAAAATAAATAATTAATAAAGTTGAGACACACTTGTTTAGGCGTCTTTTTGATAGAAAAGCAAATAATTTGAAAAATTAATAAAGTAAAGTTTGAAAACTTGAAATATCTTTTTACATTTGCAAACCCTAAAAATAGGGAAAATATAATTAATGATATTAGTGTAAGTACATTATGCCAACAATTTCACAGTTAGTAAGAAAAGGAAGGACTCGTCCAACTACCAAAAGTAAATCGGTAGCTCTGGAGTCATGTCCACAGAAACGTGGAGTGTGTACTCGTGTATATACAACCACACCAAAGAAGCCAAACTCTGCTATGCGTAAAGTCGCAAGGGTGCGTTTGACTAATGGAAAAGAAGTCAACGCTTATATCCCAGGAGAGGGTCATAACCTTCAAGAGCACTCAATCGTATTGGTTAGAGGGGGGAGAGTGAAAGACTTACCTGGAGTTCGATATCACATTGTTCGTGGTGCATTAGATACTGCGGGAGTGGAAGGTCGAGGACAGAGACGTTCAAAGTATGGGACTAAACGCCCTAAAAAATAATTTCGAGTTGAACGTTAGAGTTACGTTTGGCGCGAAGCTGAAAAGATTAACCTATTAAATGAAGTAATGAGAAAAACAATAGCCGAAAAACGAGCACTTCTGCCGGATCCTAAATTTGAAGATCAGCTTGTTACCCGTTTTGTTAACATGATGATGTTGCACGGTAAGAAGTCATTATCATTCAAAATCTTTTATGATATGATCGATATCGTAGAAGAGAAAAAAGAAGACGACGAAAAAACTGCGCTTGAAGTGTGGAAAGAAGCATTGTCTAATGTGATGCCGCATGTTGAAGTGCGTAGTAGACGTGTAGGAGGAGCAACTTTCCAAATTCCTACTCAAATTCGTCCAGACCGTAAAGTGTCAACTGCAATGAAATGGTTGATTCAAGCTGCGAGAAAACGTAATGAAAAATCAATGTCCGCTAAACTTGCAGCGGAAGTATTGGCTGCAGCAAAAGAAGAAGGTGCAGCTGTGAAAAAGCGTGTAGATACGCATCGTATGGCGGAAGCAAATAAAGCATTCTCTCACTTTAGATTCTAAAATAAAATGGCACAACGCGATTTAAAATATACAAGAAATATTGGTATAGCCGCTCACATTGACGCGGGAAAAACAACAACCACAGAAAGAATATTGTTTTACACCGGGATTAACCATAAGATTGGTGAAACTCACGACGGTGCAGCGACGATGGACTGGATGGAGCAAGAGCAGGAAAGAGGTATTACGATTACTTCTGCTGCTACGCACTGTAAGTGGATGTTTAAAGATCAAGAATACACGGTAAATATTATTGATACGCCGGGACACGTTGACTTTACAGTAGAAGTAGAGCGTTCTTTACGTGTTTTAGATGGGATGATTGCACTTTTTAGTGCTGCAGACGGAGTTGAGCCGCAGTCAGAAACGGTTTGGCGTCAAGCTGATAAATATAAAGTTCCTCGTATTGGATTTGCCAACAAGATGGACCGTGAAGGGGCAGACTTGTTTGAAGTATGTAAACAGATTGAGGAAATGTTAGGAGGAAATCCTGTGCCATTGCAAGTTCCGATTGGATCAGGGCTTGATTTTAGAGGTGTGGTAGATTTGATTTCTAATAAAGCTATCGTTTGGAATGATGAGGATTTTGGAATGACTTTCGAAGAGATTGAAATTCCGGAAGATTTAAAAGCAGACGTAAAAGAATACAGAGGGAAATTGATTGAAGCTGTAGCGGAGTATGATGAAGAATTGTTAGAGAAATTCTTTGAAGATGAAAACTCTATTACAGAAGATGAAATTATCAATGCATTGCGTGCAGCAACTATTGATATGTCTATTATTCCAATGCTTTGTGGGTCTTCTTTTAAAAATAAAGGGGTGCAGGCGTTGTTGGATGCTGTAATGCGTTATTTGCCTTCTCCGCTTGATGTAGAGGCAATTGAAGGAACTAATCCGGATTCAGGAGAAACTGAAACTCGTATTCCGGATGTGAAATCTCCTTTCTCAGCTTTAGCATTTAAGATTGCTACAGATCCATTTGTTGGTCGTTTAGCTTTCTTTAGAGTTTATTCCGGTGCGCTTGATGCAGGTTCTTATGTTTATAACGCACGTGCAGGAAAAAGAGAAAGAATTTCAAGAATGTATCAAATGCACTCTAATAAGCAAGAGCCAATCGATAGAATCGAGGCTGGAGATATTGGAGCTGCAGTTGGATTTAAAGATATTAAAACAGGAGATACCTTAACTGATGTGGATCACCCAATCGTATTAGAATCCATTACTTTCCCTGATCCGGTTATCGGTATCGCTGTAGAGCCTAAAACTAAGGCAGATGTTGATAAGCTTGGAGCAGCTTTAGGAAAACTTGCAGAAGAAGATCCTACTTTCCAGGTTAAAACAGATGAGACTTCAGGTCAAACTATAATCTCAGGAATGGGAGAGCTTCATATCGAAGTTTTAATCGACCGTTTAAAGAGAGAGTTTAAAGTTGAAGTAAATGAAGGTGAGCCGAGAGTAGAGTATAAAGAGGCTGTTACTAAAACTACTGAGCACAGAGAAACTTATAAGAAACAAACTGGAGGTAGAGGTAAATTTGCTGATATCGTTTTTGAGATGGGGCCGGTAGATGAAGACTTTGAAGAAAAAGGAATTCAGTTTGTTGATGAAATTAAAGGAGGAAGAATTCCTAAGGAATTTATCCCTTCAGTTAAGAAAGGTTTCGAAGATGCAATGAAAAATGGTCCGCTTGCAGGATTCCAGATGGATACCTTGAAAATTGTATTGAAAGATGGATCTTTCCACGCAGTTGACTCTGATCAGTTGTCTTTTGAGCTTGCAGCAAAATTAGGATATAGAGCAGCAGCCAAAGCAGCGGGGGCTATTGTATTGGAGCCTATAATGAAGATAGAAGTTGTAACTCCGGAAGAAAACATGGGAGATATCGTAGGAGACTTAAACAGACGTAGAGGTCAAGTAAATGATATGTCAGATCGTTCTGGAGCAAAAATTATAAAAGCTGATGTTCCTTTATCAGAAATGTTTGGATATGTAACCACATTAAGAACATTGTCATCAGGAAGAGCAACATCTACAATGGAGTTTTCTCACTACGCAGAAACGCCTCCAAATATTCAAGAGGAAATTATTAAAGCAGAAATTGGCGCTAACAACGAATAAGAGCAATTAAAATGAGTCAGAAAATTCGAATAAAACTAAAATCTTACGATCATAACTTGGTTGATAAATCATCAGAAAAGATCGTGAAAACTGTAAAGACTACCGGAGCTGTAGTAACAGGTCCGATTCCTTTACCAACTAAAAAGAAGATTTTTACTGTTTTGCGTTCGCCTCACGTAAATAAAAACGCACGTGAGCAGTTTGAACTGAACGCATACAAAAGACTTCTTGATATTTATAGTTCCTCTTCAAAGACAATTGATGCGCTTATGAAATTGGAGCTGCCAAGTGGAGTAGAGGTAGAGATTAAAGTTTGATAGAACAAACAAAGAGAGTTAAAAGAATTTATTAATAATAAACAATAATAATGTCTGGGTTAATTGGAAGAAAAATCGGAATGACCAGTCTGTTCGATGAGAACGGGAAAAATATACCGTGTACGGTAATTCAAGCTGGTCCTTGCGTTGTTACCCAAGTCAGAACCGAAGAGGTAGATGGGTATGACGCCCTTCAACTTGGTTTCGATGACAAAAAAGACAAACGTAGCTCAATGGCCGCAAAAGGTCACTTTAAAAAAGCAGGTACGGTTGCCAAACAAAAAGTCGCGGAATTTCAAGATTTTGAAGAGGAATTTAAATTAGGAGATGAAGTAACAGTTGATGTTTTCGAAGTAGGAGAATTTGTTGACGTTTCCGGAATCTCAAAAGGAAAAGGATTTCAAGGAGTTGTAAAAAGATACGGCTTTAGAGGATCTACACGAACTCACGGGCAGCAAAGTGTTTTGCGTGCAGGGGGTTCTATAGGTGCAGCTTCACCACCAGGGCGTGTTTTTAAAGACATGAAAATGCCTGGTAGAACTGGAGGAAAAAAAGTAAAAGTACTAAACTTAGAAGTGTTGAAATTAGACAAGGAAGAAAATCTTATTATAGTAAAAGGTTGTGTTCCGGGTCATAAAAACGCTTATGTAACCATTGAGAACTGATGAAATTAACTGTATTAGATAAATCCGGAAAAGAAACGGGTAAAGAAGTAGAGCTTTCTGAAGAAGTTTTTGGTGTAGAGCCTAACGAGCATGCTATTTATCTTGATGTAAAGCAGCATTTGGCAAATAAGCGTCAAGGTACGCATAAAGCTAAAGAGAGAGCTGAAGTAACCGGAAGTGGAAGAAAGATAAAAAGACAAAAAGGAACAGGTACAGCTCGTGCGGGAGACATTAAAAACCCACTTTTTAGAGGTGGAGGAAGAGTATTTGGTCCTCGCCCAAGAAGCTACCGTTTCAAACTGAATAAAAATATAAAGCGTTTGGCAAGAAAATCTGCGATAAGTGCAAAAGTTAAAGAAGGAAACCTTTTAGTGGTAGAAAACTTTAGCTTTGATGCGCCTAAAACCAAAGAATATATCCAAGTTTTGGAATCTTTAAAGGTTGCAGATAAAAAATCTCTTTTTGTGTTTGCTGAGTCAAATAAAAACGTATATTTGTCGGCGCGCAATTTCAAAGGGTCTAATGTTGTAAGAGCTTCACAGTTAAGCACTTATAATATAATGAACGCTGATAAGCTTGTCGTTGTAGATGAAGCTTTAGAAGAAATTGAAACCAATCTGAATAAATAATTGCTATGAGTATCTTAAAAAAACCTATAATTACGGAGAAAGCTAACTTAGATAGTGAGCTAAATAACCGTTTTGCATTTGTGGTTGATACACATGCAAATAAAATTGAGATTAAGAAGGCTGTAGAAGAAACTTACGGAGTTACAGTTGTAAAAGTAAGAACAATGAATGTTCGTCCGGATCGTAAGGTGCAATACACTAAAGATGGTGTAATGTCTGGAAAAACAGCAGCTTATAAAAAAGCAATTGTTCAAGTAGCTGATGGAGATACCATCGATTTATATAGTAATATTTAAAATCAAACAATGTCGGTAAAAAAGTTAAAACCCTCAACGCCAGGACGTCGCTTTAGAGTAGTGAATACTTACGATGCTATTACTACTGATAAGCCGGAAAAAAGTCTATTGAGACCTATCAAAAGAACTGGTGGGCGTAACCATAGCGGTAAAATGACTATGCGTAATAGAGGTGGTGGTCATAAAAGACGCTACCGTTTGCTTGATTTCAAACGCAATAAAAATGATATTCAAGCAGAAATTTTATCTATTGAGTATGATCCGAATAGATCTGCATTTATAGCGTTAGTAAACTATGAAGATGGTGAGAAGCGTTATGTAATTGCGCAAAACGGAATGAAAGTCGGGCAGAAGATTGTTTCTTCGGATAAGCAAATTCCTACACAAATAGGAAATTCAATGCCGCTTTCTCAAATTCCTTTCGGAACAGTAATTTCTTGTATAGAGCTTAATCCGGGGCAGGGAGCAGCATTGGTTAGAAGTGCAGGAACATTTGCACAGTTAGTGGCCAGAGAAGGAAAATATGCTACAATTAAATTGCCTTCAGGAGAAGTTCGTATGATATTAGCTTCTTGTCGTGCAACAATCGGAGCTGTTTCCAATAGCGATCACACTTTAGTGGTTTCTGGTAAAGCTGGTAGAACGAGATGGTTGGGCAGACGTCCAAGAACTCGTCCGGTAGCGATGAACCCGGTGGATCACCCGATGGGAGGTGGAGAAGGAAGAGCTTCAGGAGGGCATCCGCGTTCGCGTAAAGGTCTTCCGGCTAAAGGTTATAAGACACGTTCTTTAACCAAGAGAAGTAATAAATATATTGTTGAACGAAGAAAGCGTAGAAAGAAATAAGATATGGCACGTTCATTAAAAAAAGGACCTTATGTCCATTATAAGTTAGAGAGAAAAGTTGCTCAGAATGTTGAGTCTGGAAAGAAAAGTGTAATAAAAACTTGGTCCAGAGCTTCAATGATTACTCCTGACTTTGTTGGTCAAACTATAGGGGTTCATAACGGAAAACAATTTATACCGGTTTATGTTACAGAAAACATGGTTGGTCATAAATTAGGTGAATTTGCTCCAACTCGTTCTTTTAGAGGGCATACAGGAGCTAAAAATAAAGGTAAAATATAAGAGTTATGGGAGCTAATAAAAGAGAAAGAGCTGAAAGACTCAAGGCTGAAAGAAGGCAAGTTGCTTTTGCTAAGCTGAATAATTGCCCTACTGCCCCGCGTAAAATGCGTTTAGTCGCTGATTTAATACGCGGAAAAAGAGTAGAAGAAGCATTGCAAATATTAAGGTTTAACCCAAAAGAAGCTGCAGGACGATTAGAAAAGCTCTTGTTGTCTGCAATCGCTAATTGGCAAAACAAAAATGAAGATGCTGATGTGGAATCTGCTGATTTGTTTATAAAAGAAATCCGAGTGGATGGAGCAGGAATGTTAAAACGCTTGCGTCCGAGAGCTCAGGGTCGTGCTACTCAAATTAAAAAACGCTCTAATCATGTAACCCTTGTTTTAGGGGAATATAATACTGTTGAAAGTTAAGATATGGGACAAAAGACAAATCCAATAGGAAATAGACTTGGGATCATCAGAGGTTGGGAATCCAACTGGTATGGAGGAGAAGATTATGGAGATAAAATTGCGGAAGACGAAAAAGTAAGAAATTATATTCACGCTCGTTTGTCTAAAGCAAGTGTTTCACGAATTATAATTGAGCGTACTTTAAAATTGATGACCGTTACCATTACAACAGCCAGACCGGGTATAATCATTGGTAAAGGTGGTCAAGAAGTTGATAAGCTTAAAGAAGAATTGAAGCAACTAACCGGAAAAGAAGTTCAAATCAATATTTTTGAAATCAAAAGACCGGAATTAGACGCTCATTTGGTGGCAGCAAGTATAGCACGTCAAATCGAAAATCGTATTTCTTATAGGAGAGCGACTAAAATGGCAATTGCAGCAGCAATGCGATTAAATGCAGAAGGAATTAAAGTTCAGATTTCAGGACGTTTAAACGGTGCTGAAATGGCAAGAACAGAATCCTTTAAAGAAGGTCGAATTCCTTTGTCAACTTTCCGTGCAGATATCGATTATGCAATGGTAGAAGCGCATACTACATACGGAAGATTAGGTGTGAAAGTATGGGTGATGAAAGGTGAAGTGTATGGAAAACGTGAACTTTCTCCATTAGTGGGAATGAAGAATAAAGGAGGAAAAGGAGGAAGACGTTCAAGAAGGAAAAAAGGAAGATCTTAATTAGAACGCTTTAAAGTTATTAGAAAATGTTACAGCCAAGACGAACAAAGTATAGAAAACAACAAAAGGGCCGCATTAAAGGAAATGCTGGACGCGGACACCGATTAACCAATGGTACTTTCGGTATAAAAACAATGGATGCTGCGCTTATAACCGCTCGCCAAATTGAGGCAGCGCGTATTGCAGCTACTCGTTATATGCAAAGAGAAGGATCCATCTGGTTGAGAATTTTTCCAGATAAACCTATCACAAAGAAACCTCTTGAGGTTAGAATGGGTAAAGGAAAAGGTAACGTTGAGCTTTGGGCAGCTCCGGTTAAACCAGGAAGAATGTTAATTGAACTGGGAGGAGTTTCTCAAGCAACAGCTAAAGAGGCTTTACGCCTTGCAGCACAAAAGTTGCCGGTAAGAACGAAATTTGTTGTGGCTCGAGACTATAAAGAATAAGAAAAATGAAACAGTCAGAAATAACTAAACTAACGGATAGTAAATTGTTGGAGGAAATCCAAAAGAAAAACAAAGCGTTATCAGAATTAAAGATGGCACATGCTGTTTCTCCTTTAGAAAATCCTTCGCAGTTGAGAACGATTCGTAAATCGATCGCTCGATTAAATACAGAATTGACTAAACGACAAGGAAAATAATTTAATTCGGTTTAAAAAATGGAAAAAAGAAATTTAAGAAAAGAACGAATTGGTGTTGTCGTAAGCAATAAGATGGAGAAATCTATCGTTGTGGCTGAAACTAAAAAAAGCCCTCATCCGATGTACGGAAAATTCGTTTTAAAAACGAAAAAATATGTGGCTCACGATGAGAATAACGACTGCAACGAAGGTGATACGGTTAAAATAATGGAGACTCGTCCGCTAAGTAAAAGAAAAAGCTGGCGACTCGTTGAAATCATTGAAAGAGCTAAGTAATTATGATACAACAGGAAACTAAGTTAAAAGTAGCCGATAATACCGGGGCAAAAGAAGTGAAAACTATCCGCGTCTTAGGAGGTACCAGAAAAAGATATGCCTCTGTAGGAGATAAAATAGTGGTTAGTGCACAAGAAACTACACCGGGAGGTCAAATAAAAAAAGGCGAGGTAGCTACAGCAGTAGTAATACGTACAAAAAAGAATGTACGTCGCCCGGACGGATCCTATATTCGCTTTGATGACAACGCTTGTGTGTTGCTTAATGCTGCAGGAGAAATGCGAGGTACAAGAGTTTTTGGACCTGTTGCAAGAGAATTGCGAAGCGAAAAATTTATGAAAATTGTTTCATTGGCACCAGAAGTGCTATAACAAAAAGAAAATGGCAAAGCTTAAAATAAAAACAGGAGATCAGGTAAGAGTAACGGCCGGAGAAAATAAAGGACGTGAAGGAAAAGTGATGCGTGTTCTTATAGAACAAAACAAAGCAATTGTGGAAGGGGTGAACTTAATTAAAAGACATCTTAAGCCAAGTGCTAATAATCCGCAAGGAGGAATTGCAGAACGCGAAGCACCAATCCATATCTCAAACCTAACCTTGCTTGATAAAAATGGAAAACCTACAAGAGTAGGGTACCGTATGGAAGGAGATAAAAAAGTAAGGTTTGCTAAAACAACTAATGAAGTCATCTAAGGAAGATTATGAATTACGTACCTAAGCTTAAAAAAGAATATAACGAAAGAGTCAAGTCAGCACTAACTGAACAATTCAGTTATAAAAACATTATGGAAGTGCCGAAACTGACTAAAATTGTGGTGAGTAAAGGAGTTGGCGAAGCTGTGGCTGACAAGAAATTAATTGACCATGCGGTTGATGAATTAACTCAAATAACAGGTCAAAAAGCTGTACCTACATTATCTAAAAAAGACGTAGCTGCATTCAAATTACGTAAAGGAATGCCCATCGGTGCAAAAGTTACGCTTAGAGGAAATATGATGTATGAGTTTTTAGACCGTTTAGTTACTGCTGCATTACCACGTGTAAGAGACTTTCAAGGAATCAACCCTAAAGGTTTCGACGGAAGAGGAAATTATAATATGGGAATAAAAGAGCAAATCATATTTCCGGAAATTAATATCGATCAGGTAAAAAGAGTTAGTGGAATGGATGTCACATTCGTAACTACAGCAGAAACAGACAGAGAAGCAAAAGCATTGCTTACAGAGTTAGGCTTACCTTTTAAAAAGAATTAAATTATGGCAAAAGAATCAATGAAAGCCCGCGAACGTAAACGTCAAAGGCTTGTAGAAAAATACGCAGAAAAAAGACGTCAGCTTAAAGAAGCAGGCGATTATGAAGGTCTTCAAAAATTACCAAAAAATTCAAGTCCTGTACGCTTACACAACAGATGTAAATTAACAGGAAGACCAAGAGGATATATGAGACAATTTGGTATTTCACGTGTTAAATTCAGAGAATTAGCCAATCAAGGCTTAATTCCGGGAGTGAAAAAAGCAAGTTGGTAAATTAATAATAAAAAAATTAGACGAAATGTTTACAGATCCGATTGCAGATTATTTAACACGATTAAGAAACGCTCTGGCAGCAGGTCATCGCGTTGTTGAGATTCCGGCTTCTAACATGAAAAAAGAAATTACTAAAATTCTTTTTGATCAAGGATATGTTTTAAGCTATAAATTTATTGGAGAAAAAGAAGGTATCGAAACCATTAAGATAGCACTGAAATACGATAAGAATACAAAGGAATCTATCATTAAAGAAATTCAACGTATTAGTAAACCCGGACTAAGAAAATATGCTGGCTATAAAGATATGCCAAGAATATTAAACGGTTTGGGAATCGCTATTGTTTCTACCTCTCGTGGAGTGATGACAAACAAGCAAGCGAGCAAAGAAAAAGTTGGCGGGGAATTACTCTGCTATGTTTACTAATAAAATATAAAAGAAAACCCATGTCAAGAATAGGTAAAAATCCAATTGCAATTCCTGAAGGAGTAACAGTAGATATCAAAGACAACGAAATCACTGTGAAAGGAAAGCTTGGTGAGTTAAAACAAGAATACTCAGAGATTGATATAAAGATAGAAGACGGGGAAGTTATTTTGGAACGCGCTTCTGAAGAAAAAGAAATCAGATCAAAACACGGATTATACCGTGCGCTTATCCAAAATATGATTACTGGTGTTTCAGAAGGCTACACCAAAGAATTAGAATTGATCGGTGTGGGATATAGAGCCACAAACCAAGGACAAAAACTTGAAATTACACTTGGTTTTTCACACACAGTAGTAATAATGTTAGCCCCTGAAATTAAAGTTGAAACAATTTCAGCTAAAGGAAAAAATCCGGTGATTAAATTGACTTCACATGACAAACAACTCGTAGGTCAAGTAGCAGCTAAAATTAGAGCATACCGTAAACCTGAACCTTACAAAGGAAAAGGAATTAAGTATGTTGGGGAATATATTAGAAGAAAAGCAGGTAAATCAGCTTAATAAAACGCGATTATGGCAGTTTCAAAAATTAACAGAAGAAATCGAATTAAAAACGGAATTCGTAAAAAAATATCAGGTAATTCTGAACGTCCTCGTTTATCAGTTTACCGAAGCAATAAAGAAATTTATGCTCAAATAATTGATGATGAAGCTTCTAATACATTAGTATATGCTTCTTCACGAGATAAAGATATAGATGCTAAAGGAACAAAAACAGAAATTGCAGCTGCAGTTGGTGAAGCCTTAGCAAAAAAATCTATCGAAGCAGGAGTAGAAAAAGTTGCTTTTGATCGTAACGGATATTTATATCACGGAAGAGTTAAAGCTTTAGCAGAAGGAGCACGTAAAGGAGGACTTAAATTTTAAGAAAAAGTTTTATGTATCAGGATTATAAAAATGTAGAATTTGTAAAACCAAGTGGTCTTGATTTAAAAGATCAACTGGTAGGAGTACAACGAGTTGCCAAAGTAACAAAAGGTGGACGAACATTCGGTTTCTCTGCTATTGTTGTAGTAGGTGACCAAAATGGAGTTGTAGGACAAGGACTTGGAAAATCTCAAGAAGTAGCCAGTGCAATTGCAAAAGGAATTGAAAACGCAAAGAAAAACTTAGTTCGTATTCCTTTAAATAACGGAACAGTACCACACGAACAAAAAGGAAAATATAGCGGAGCAAGAGTTTTGTTAATGCCGGCTTCTGAAGGTACGGGAGTAATTGCAGGAGGACCTGTGCGTGCAGTTGTAGAGTTAGCTGGGATTAAAGATTTGCTTTCTAAAAGCCAAGGATCTTCTAACCCTCACAACGTGGTAAAAGCTACTTTTGACGCTTTATTAAAAATGCGTAGTGCTGAAACAGTAGCCAGAGAACGTGGAATTTCACTCGACAAAGTGTTTAACGGCTAAAAGCAAGAAAAAATGGCGAAAATAAAAGTTACACAAACAAGAAGTACAATTAAAAGTACTGCAGGTCAAAAAAGAAATTTAGAAGCTTTAGGGCTTAAGAAAATTGGGCAAAGTGTTGTACATAATGACACTCCCAATATTATCGGAATGATCAATAAAGTAAAACATTTGGTTTCTGTTGAAGAAACAAAATAATAATGATATGAAATTACATAATTTAAAACCCAGCAAAGGATCCGTAAAAAACCCAGGAAAACGACTTGGACGCGGAGTGCCTTCAGGAAAGGGAAGAACTTCAGGGCGTGGGCACAAAGGTGCTAAATCTCGTTCTGGATACGCTAAAAAAATCGGATTTGAAGGTGGGCAAATGCCACTGCAAAAAAGAGTGCCTAAGTTTGGTTTTAATAATATTAACCAAAAAGAATATAGAATCATAAACCTGGGAAGACTACAAGAATTAGTGGATGCAGGAAAAATTGCAGACAAAGTTAATCTTGAGAATTTTATCGAATTAGGTGTTGCAGGAAAAAATGATTCTGTAAAAGTTTTAGGTGATGGAGAGTTAAAAGCTAAACTTTCTGTTAGCGCACATAAATTTACTGCTTCTGCGAAAAAGGCCATTGAAGAGGCTGGAGGAGAAGTTATATCTTTATAAATATAAAATACCCCCCTTTTAATGAAGTTTATTGAAACCTTAAAAAGTGTCTGGAAAATAGAAGAGCTCAGGAGCAGGATATTGCTTACTCTTGGGCTTTTGTTGGTTTATCGATTTGGAGCCCAAATAGTTCTGCCGGGTGTAGATGCAGAACAATTGGCAAATTTAGCCAGTCAAACTGATGGAGGACTCCTCGGTTTACTTAATGCATTTACAGGAGGAGCCTTTTCTAATGCTTCCGTATTTGCCCTTGGAATTATGCCTTATATCTCAGCATCTATTGTTGTGCAATTGATGGGGATAGCGGTTCCATACCTTCAAAAACTTCAGAAGGAGGGAGAAAGTGGACGTAAAAAAATCACACAAATTACTCGATGGCTCACCATTGGTATTACCTTAGTACAAGGACCAGGTTATATCATTAACCTGTTTAGCACATTACCCGAAACAGCTTTCTTGATGTCCAGTCAAACACTGTTTATCACAAGCTCTGTTATTATCTTGACCACAGGGTGTATTTTTGCAATGTGGATGGGAGAAAAAATAACAGAAAACGGAGTAGGTAACGGTATTTCTCTACTTATTATGGTGGGAATTATTGCTCGTATGCCACTGGCTTTTGTTCAGGAATTCAGTTCAAGATTCAACGAATCAGGAGGACTGATTATGGTGTTGATAGAGTTGGCCATCTGGTTTATCATCATTCTTGCTTCTGTATATTTAGTTATGGCGGTTCGTAAAATTCCGGTACAATATGCAAGAAGAAACGCAGGAGGAGGATATGAGCGCAGCTTTAGCGGAGCAAGACAATTTATTCCGCTTAAGTTAAATGCTTCAGGAGTAATGCCCATTATTTTTGCGCAAGCAATTATGTTTGTTCCCGCAGCTGTTGCAGGATTATCAGACTCTGATTGGGCAGTAAGTGTGCAAAATGCTTTTCAAGATATTTTTGGATTGTGGTATAGCATAGTATTTGGATTGTTGGTAATTATATTTACTTACTTCTATACAGCTATTACAGTTCCAACAAATAAAATGGCTGATGACTTGAAAAGAAGTGGTGGATTCATCCCGGGAATCAGACCCGGAACAGACACCGATAGCTATTTAGATAAAATTATGTCGCAAATAACCTTGCCAGGATCTGTCTTTTTGGCCCTAATAGCTATCTTCCCAGCAATAGTAGTAAAATTAGGAGTACAACAAGAATGGGCTTTATTCTATGGTGGAACTTCATTATTGATTATGGTTGGAGTTGCTATAGATACTATACAGCAAATAAATTCCTACTTGTTGAATCGTCATTATGATAGTTTAATTAAAACAGGAAAAAATAGAAAAGCAGTAGCTTAATATAATATTATGGCAAAACAAAAAGCGATAGAGCAGGATGGAACAATTATAGAAGCATTATCAAATGCAATGTTCCGAGTAGAATTAGAAAACGGTCATGTAGTAACGGCTCATATTTCCGGAAAAATGCGAATGCATTATATTAAATTACTTCCCGGAGATAAAGTAAAATTAGAAATGAGTCCTTACGATCTTACAAAAGGAAGAATTACATATCGTTATTAATTTTAATTTAAGACCGTAAGACTGAGAAATTTTTCTTAGTTTTGCAATCCTAAAACTCATTTAAGAAATTAATAGACTAATTTCTAATAATTGAATCAAAAAGAATAACTAATTATGAAAGTTAGAGCATCAATAAAAAAAAGAAGTGCTGACTGCAAAATTGTACGCAGAAAAGGACGTCTTTATGTAATTAATAAAAAGAACCCAAGATTTAAACAAAGACAAGGTTGATATGGCAAGAATAGCAGGGGTAGATATACCAAACCACAAACGCGGAGTGATTTCTTTGACCTACATTTACGGAGTTGGAAAGAGTAGAGCAAAAGAAATTTTGCAAACAGCTGATGTAGATGAGCACAAAAAAGTTGCAGATTGGACAGACCAAGAAGCAGGAAGAATCCGTCAAGCCGTAGATAACTATACAATTGAAGGACAATTGCGTTCTGAAAACCAAATGAACATCAAAAGACTGATGGATATTGGATGTTATCGAGGAATCCGTCATCGTTCTGGATTACCAGTTCGAGGACAAAAGACGAAAAATAACTCCCGTACACGTAAGGGTCGCCGTAAAACGGTTGCCAATAAGAAAAAAGTAACTAATTAGTAAAGTGAATTGTAATGGCTAAGGTAAAAACTACTGGTAGTAAAAAGAGAAAAATACAAGTTGAACCTTTTGGTGAAGCACATATTTCAGCTTCATTCAATAATATCATTATCTCGCTGACCAACAAAACAGGAGACGTGATCTCTTGGTCTTCTGCCGGGAAAATGGGGTTCAGAGGAAGTAAGAAAAGTACACCCTATGCTGCTCAAGTTTCTGCTGAAGATGCTGCAAAAGTAGCGTATGAAGCAGGATTGAGAAAAGTAAAAGCTTATGTGAAAGGGCCAGGAAACGGACGTGAGTCTGCTATCCGTGCTTTACATAATAGCGGCGTGGAAGTAACAGAAATTATTGATATTACTCCAATGCCACATAATGGATGTCGTCCTCCTAAACGTAGAAGAGTTTAAGTTTAATAACAAAATATTAATCGGATTATCGAAGGATCATTTTAAATGCCTTAATTCATAATCCTAAAAACAAAATAAATGGCAAGATATACTGGACCTAAGACTAAAATAGCTCGTAAATTCGGAGAGCCTATTTTTGGTGATGATAAATCTTTTGAAAAAAAGAAATATCCTCCGGGACAACACGGAAACGCACGTCGTCGTGGAAAAAAATCAGAATATGCATTACAGCTGGCTGAAAAACAAAAAGCTAAATATACTTATGGTATTTTAGAACGTCAATTCAGACGTATGTTTGAGCAAGCTAACCGAAGAAAAGGAGTAACAGGTGAAATCCTATTACAACTTTGTGAAGGGCGTTTAGACAATATCGTATATAGATTAGGTTTGGCCCCTACCAGAAGTGGAGCACGTCAATTAGTATCTCACAAACATATTGTGGTAAACGGAGATATCGTAAACATCCCATCTTATCAAGTAGATGTAAATGACGTTGTAGGAGTTCGTGAGAAATCAAAATCTTTGATCTCCATCCAAAATTCACTTGAAAATGCTCGTGAAGTACATGAATGGTTAAGTTGGAACGCAGAAAAAATGGAAGGAACTATTGTTGCTGTACCTGAGCGTCAACAAATACCAGAAAATATTAACACTCAGCTAATTGTTGAGTTATATTCTAAATAATCCTAACTGAAAAAGAGACTATGGCAATATTAGATTTTCAAAGGCCTGATAAAGTTATAATGATTGATTCTTCGGACTTCGAAGGTAGATTCGAATTCCGTCCATTGGAGCCCGGCTTTGGTCTCACAGTGGGAAATGCTTTGAGAAGGGTGTTGTTGTCCTCTTTGGAAGGATATGCAATAACATCAGTACGCATTGAAGGAGTAGAACATGAATTTTCAACAATTTCAGGAGTAGTTGAAGACGTTACAGAAATTATTCTGAACCTAAAACAAATCCGTTTTAAAAGACAAATTGAAGATGTAGATAACGAAACTGTTACTGTTTCTTTCTCAGGAAAGGAGCAAATGACAGCCGGAGATTTCCAAAAATCAATCTCTGCATTTCAAGTCTTAAATCCGGATTTAGTAATTTGTAACTTGGATAAAAAAGTCAATATCAATTTAGAATTGACAATCGAAAAAGGAAGAGGGTATGTGCCCGCCGAAGAAAATAAAAAATCCGATGTTGCATTAGGAACAATATTTACAGACTCTATCTTTACGCCTATCAAAAACGTAAAATATGGAGTAGAAGATTATCGTGTAGGACAAAAAACAGATTACGAAAAATTAGTTTTCGAAATCCAAACAGATGGAAGTATTCATCCGCAAGATGCTTTAACAGAAGCTGCCAAAATTTTGATCCAACACTTTATGCTTTTCTCTGATGAACGCATTACCCTTGAAGATGATGATAAATCACAAGTGGAAACTTATGATGAAGAATCACTACATATGCGTCAATTGTTGAAAACAAGCTTAGTTGATTTAGACTTATCAGTTCGTGCATTAAATTGTTTAAAAGCTGCTGAAGTTAACAACTTAGGAGAATTGGTTACGCATCAAAAAAGCGACTTGATGAAATTCCGAAATTTTGGTAAAAAATCTTTAAGTGAACTTGAAGAATTAGTAGCAGAAAAAGGATTGGAATTCGGAATGGATATTTCAAAATATAAACTGGACGAAGAATAGGAATTGAAAAATAATTCCCTTTCAACTAAAAGAAAAGAATTACAATGAGACACGGTAAAAAAACAAAACAACTTTCAAGAAGCGCTTCACATCGTGATGCAATGTTGGCCAATATGGCTTGCTCCTTGATTGAACATAAAAGAATAAATACAACAAAAGCAAAAGCAAAAGCTTTAAGAGTATATGTAGAACCTCTAATCACTAAATCTAAAGTAGATACTACACACAACCGTCGTTTGGTATTTGCTAAACTACGCAACAAATATGCGGTAAGTGAACTGTTTAGAGAAATTGCTCCAAAAGTAGGAACTCGTCCGGGTGGATATACAAGAATTATTAAACTTGGAAACAGACTTGGAGATAACGCTGAAATGGCAATGATTGAGTTGGTAGATTACAACGAATCTTACGACTTAGCATCAGGTAAGAAAAAATCTACTCGTAGAAGCAGACGTAGCAAAAGCAAAAAAAGCACTCCTGCTAATGAGCAAACTGCTAAAGAAAACACTGCTGAGCAATCAAAAGAAAATGCCAAAGATGAAGAGGAATAAGAAATTTGCTCTTATGTATTAAATGATATAAAAGGATAAGTATGAAAATGCTTATCCTTTTTTATTTTAAATTCCGAAAATAAAATATATTATACCAATATTATTAAACTTTAAAAAATGAGTCTGATAAAAGAAATCCATGCACGTCAAATATTTGATTCTCGCGGAAATCCAACTTTAGAGGTGGATGTAATTACAGAAAACAATGTTTTAGGTCGTGCAGCAGTTCCTTCCGGAGCTTCAACAGGTCAACACGAAGCGGTAGAATTAAGAGATGGTGGAGATGCTTATATGGGAAAAGCCGTAAATAAAGCAGTTAAAAATGTACACACTTTTGTACGTGAAAATTTAATCGGGAAATCTGTTTTTGATCAAGTAGCTTTAGATAACTTGCTTATAGAAGTAGATGGAACACCAAACAAGGCACACCTGGGAGCTAATACCATTTTAGGAGCTTCTTTGGCTGTGGCAAAAGCTGCTGCAAATGAACTTAAAATGCCATTATACAAATATATTGGCGGAGTAAACAGTATGACTTTACCGGTTCCGATGATGAATATCATCAATGGAGGTTCTCATTCTGATGCACCTATTGCTTTTCAAGAATTTATGATTATTCCGGTTACCGCAAAATCTTTTGCTGAAGCGATGAAAATGAGTTCAGAAATATTTCATCACCTAAAAGCAGTTTTACAAGAAAGAAACCTTAGTGTAACTGTAGGAGATGAAGGAGGCTTTGCTCCTGAATTTAAAGGAACAGAAGATGCACTTCAAACTATCGGACAAGCAGTAGAAAAAGCAGGATATGGTTTTGGATCAGATATTTTTATTGCTTTAGATTGTGCTGCTTCTGAATTTTTTAAAGATGGAAAATACGATTACCGTATTTTTGAAGGAGAAGATGCAGAAGTGCTCACTCCAAATGCACAAGCAGATTATTTATCCTTTTTGGCCAATGAATATCCGATTATTTCTATAGAAGACGGAATGGATGAAGAAGATTGGGAAGGATGGAAATTCTTAACAGAAAAAATAGGAGATAAAGTTCAGTTAGTCGGAGATGATTTGTTTGTGACCAACACCAAATTCTTGAAAAAGGGAATAGACAATAAAATAGCAAACTCCATCTTGATTAAACCCAATCAAATAGGAACTTTAACAGAAACCATTCAAGCCATAGAAATGGCACACAAAGCCGGATATACCGCAGTGATTTCTCACCGATCAGGAGAAACAGAAGATACGACAATTGCAGATTTGGCAGTAGCTTTAAATACCGGACAAATAAAAACCGGATCTCTTTCACGAAGTGATAGATTGGCAAAATACAACCAATTATTGCGTATTGAAGAAGAATTAAAAGGAATGGGATATTATCCCGGAAAAAAAGCTTTTAAGTTTTAAGATAAACGCTAAAATTAAGCAATAATTTTAAGCTTTTAATATATAAGAAAATCAGCTAATTTACGTATATTAGCAACTTGGAAAATTTTAAAATTATTATAGTAAAATGGCAGAAAATGCAACTCTAAAATTAAATGGGAAAAAGTATGAAATCCCAGTGGTAAAAGGAACAGAAGGTGAATTAGGATTAGATATCAAAACTCTTCGAGGAGAATCAAATGGAGCCATAACCTTAGACCCGGGTTTTAAGAACACCGGTGCTTGTCAAAGTGCCGTAACTTTTTTGGATGGGGAGAAAAGCATTTTGCGCTATAGAGGATATTCTATTGAAGATTTAGCAGAAAAAGCAAGTTTTACAGAAGTTTCTTATTTACTAATTTATGGGGAATTACCAGATAAAAAACAATTAGAAGAATTTGAGAGTCAACTTGCCGAAGAAGCTAAAGTAGAAGAAGGAATGAAAACCATTCTTAAAGGATTTCCTGCAAAAGGAAAACCAATGGGAATTCTTGCTTCACTAACAAGTGCATTGGAATCATTTCACACAGACTTGATCAATTATGATTCAGAAGAAGATATGGACAAAGCTATCATTAAAGTATTGGGAAAATTCCCGATTTTAGTAGCTTGGACATTAAGAAACTATCACGGTCAAGACTTGGTGGAATATGACAAAGATTTAGGCTATGTAGAAAACTTGCTTCAAATGATGTTTAAAAAATCAGGAGAAGAATATAAAGTAGATAAAACTATTGAATCAGCACTAAATAAACTTTTGATTCTTCATGCAGACCATGAGCAAAACTGCTCTACTTCTACAGTGCGAATTGTAGGAAGCTCTGATGCCAGTCTTTTTGCTTCATTATCAGCAGGGGTTTCAGCATTATCAGGACCACTCCACGGAGGAGCAAACGAAAAAGTTGTTCACATGTTGGAGGGAATCAAAGAAGATGATGGAGATACCCAAAGATATATGGAAAAAGCTAAAGACAAAAACGATCCTTTCCGTTTGATGGGCTTCGGACACAGAGTATATAAAAACTTTGATCCAAGAGCAAAAATCATCAAAAAATCAGCCGATGAAGTATTAGGTCAACTTGGAATTGAAGACCCGGTATTAAAAATTGCTGAAAACTTAGAAAAAGAAGCTTTAGAAGACGAATATTTCGTGAAACGTAAGCTTTATCCTAACGTAGATTTCTATTCAGGAATTATTTATCGCGCATTGGGAATTCCAACAGAATTATTTACAGTAATGTTTGCAATGGGACGCTTACCGGGATGGATCGGACAATGGAGAGAAATGAGACTGCGCAATGAACCTATCGGAAGACCACGTCAAATTTATATTGGTGAAAACAAAAGAGAATATAAAGATATTGAAGAAAGATAATTAAAAATCTTTTAAACTAATTTAATCCCTCAGCATTTTAAAATAGAATGATGAGGGATTTTTTTATGCAAATATTTCTCTTTTAATCTACCTGAAAATAGTGTTAATCAACACCGGCATATTCCTTATATTTGTGAAAAAATAAAAGCTTATGTTATCACTTAACGTCAAAGATGAAACCTCAAAACTCAAATCAGTTGTTTTAGGAACCGCAGAAAGCAACGGAAAAACACCAACTGCAGAAGAAGCTTATGATCCTAAATCGCTTCAACACATCAAAGAAGGCACCTATCCACAAGAAACCGATATGGTTGCAGAGATGAATGCAGTAGAAAAAGTTTTGAAAAAATATGATGTTAAAGTGTACAGACCTGAAATCATTGAAAATTATAACCAAATTTTTTCAAGAGATATTGGTTTTGTAATAGAAGACACCTTTATTAAAGCAAATATTTTACCCGACAGAAACAGAGAATTAGAAGCTATAGATTATATCATAAAACAAATCAATCCTAAAAAAGTAGTTCAGTTTCCAGAAGATGTTCATGTAGAAGGAGGAGATGTAATACCTTATCACGATTATATTTTTGTGGGAATTTACAGAGGAGAAGATTATAAAGATTTTATAACAGCAAGAACCAACCCAAAAGCTATTCAAGCTTTACAAGAGCTTTTTCCTAATAAAATAGTGAAATCTTTTAATCTCAGAAAATCAAATACAGATCCAAAAAACAATGCTTTGCATTTAGATTGTTGTTTCCAACCTGTGGGAAAAGATTTAGCAGTTATTCATAAAAACGGATTTTTAGAAGAAAAAGAATACAATTGGTTGGTCAGCAACTTTAAAAAAGAAAATATTTTTGAAGTTACGAAAGAAGAAATGTATAATATGTTTAGCAATTTCTTTTCCATTTCTGAAGAAGTAGTAGTTTCAGAAAAAAACTTTACCAGATTAAATAATTGGTTGAGAGAAAGAGGAATCACAGTAGAAGAAGTGCCCTATGCAGAGATTTCTAAACAAGGAGGATTATTAAGATGTTCTACCTTACCTTTAGAAAGAATATAAGTTTAAAACAGATTAAAAATTGAACGATGAAAAATCAAATCACAGATACAATTTTAATGGTTCGTCCGGTAGATTATCGGATGAATGAAGAAACAGCAGTAAATAATTATTTTCAGCAAGAATTGAAAATGAGCGCTGAAGATATTACCCAAAAAGCCCAAGAAGAATTTGATGGTTTTGTAAGTAAACTTAGAAAAGTTGGCGTAAAAGTAATTGTTGTAGATGACATTAAAGAAAATGACACCCCGGATTCAATTTTCCCAAACAACTGGGTTTCCTTTCATCAAAATGGAGATATTGCTTTATATCCGATGTTTGCTGAAAACCGTCGTAGAGAAAGAAGAGAAGATATTTTAGCAAAAATAGAAGAAGAAGGATTTAAAATCAACAATATTGTAGATTATACTACAGCAGAACAAGATAATAAATTTTTAGAAGGAACAGGAGTTTTAATTTTAGATCGTCAAAACAGAAAAGCTTATTGTGCACTTTCTCCCAGAGCAGATGAAGATTTAACCATAGAATTTTGCGAAGACTTTGAATATACTCCTATTATTTTTAAAGCTTTTCAAAATGTAGATAATAAGCGAAAACAAATTTATCACACCAATGTTTTAATGGGATTGGGAGAGGAATTAGCCATTATTTGTTTAAGCAGTATTGATGATAAAAAAGAACGTAAATTAGTGATAGATAGTTTAAAAGAAGATGGAAAAACCATTTTAGATATCACAGAAAAACAAATGCATCAATTTGCCGGAAATATGCTGGAAGTTCGCGGAGCTTTTAATAAAAAATATTGGGTAATGAGTGAAGCAGCAAGAAAAAGCTTAACGCAAAAACAAGTTGAAACCATAGAAAAACACAGCGAAATTCTCAGTAGTGATTTAAATATAATAGAAACCTTAGGCGGCGGAAGCGCACGTTGTATGTTAGCAGAAGTTTTCTTACCTAAAAAGTGAAAAAATAACTTAATAGAATTATTAAAGTGTTGTAAAATAAAATTTAAGCTAAATAAATTTAGGAGATAATTATATTTTAAAGTCAATCTAAAATTATTTTAGTTGAAAAAAGAAATATAGATTTGATATAGTTTAATTTTTTAAAGCTTAAATTTATATTATGATTAAAAAGATTTGTTTTCCAATTATTCTTGGAACTGTGTTGTTGTTAGGCGTTTCCTGTTCATCAGATGATGACGCATCAACAGTAGAACCTGAAACTAAATTAACCATTGATGATATTATTGGCGAGTGGGAAGCTGAAGGATATCGTTGGGAATTGGAAGAAGGAGAAAGCACTTGTTATTTAATGACAGAAGATGGAAATGATTTTCAATATGATGAAAATGGAGATTACATCAGTATCACTATAGGAGAATATTGCGAACAATATGCAGAAGATTACAATGCTGATCCTGACAATGAAATTGAAGGCACAGCCGAAGATTTTGCAATCCATGAATATGAAGGAACTTATCTGTTTACAACTTTTGAAGTAACAGAAGAAGAAATTACTATTTATACCGGTCAAAGCATTCCGGAAGAAGGAACTTTAGCAGTGCTTACCGTGCAAGGAGAATATCAATATGATGAAGAAACAGAAACTTTAACCGTACAGGATGTTGCCATTGAAAGCGATCCGAGAGAAATTGAAATCAAAGTTTTTAAAGACGATGAAAACCGATTGAATTTCAATTACACAGATTTTGATATTATCACAGCTTACAGTTATGATGAAACAGAATCTTATTGGGTTTATGCTCCTATGACTTTCTTTACAGTTCCGGGAGAAGCTTATGAGCCAAATGAAGAAACACAAACTGCAAAACGACTTAGACCTTAATTTTAAATCAACAAAGCCGTAATAAACAAAAGCCGAAATTTCATCAGAAGTTTTGGCTTTTTCATTTGATATAAAACCAAATCAGTTTTATCTTTATTCTTCTTAACTTAAAAATCTAATTTTTTAAACTTTAAATTATGAAAAAGCTATACTTAATACTCATTTTATTAGTTTTTACCGCTTGTCAAACAGAAAAAAATAAAAACATAGAAGGAGTTTATAAAGCAGCTGATCAAGAAATTACTCAACTTAAAATTATTGCAGAAGATTATATTTCCACTATTGAATATGAAAAAGAAAAATACAGCAGAACTTATGGAGGAACTTATGTTTTAAAAGAAAACAAGCTTCATATTAAAACAGAATTTGACGATAAAAATCCGACAGGAATAGGAAAAGAAATCCAAGAGAAATTAAAATTTGAGCAAGAAGATTTCATAGATGAAAAAGGAATAAAATGGATAAAACAAAAATCTGTTCCTCAAGATTTAGATGGACTTTGGCAAATATCAGGAAGAGAAAAAGAAGGGAAATTTATTCCTATTGATCACTCCGGAAGCAGAAAAACCATAAAGCTTTTAAAAGATGGATATTTTCAATGGATTGCTATAGAACCCGACGCACAAAAGTTTTATGGAACAGGAGGAGGAAAATATGATTTCACCGATGGAAAATACACAGAAAAAATCTTGTTTTTTTCTAAAGATAATTCCAGAGTAGGAGCAGAACTTAATTTTTCAGGAGAATTAAAAAATGAAGATTGGCATCATCGCGGAAAAAGTTCAAAAGGAGATCCTATTCATGAAATATGGATAAAACCTATCACACCATAAAAAACCTAAATATAAAATCTTCGTTATTCAAAAGAGCTTTTGTTATGTTTACCAAAGAATTTCATCAATAAACCTTAAACAGAAAAATAAAAACGAATATGAAAATAATTGTTTCTCCTGCAAAATCTATGGAAGAAGAAAAAAAACTTCCAACCTCTCGTGGAACACAACCTCAATTTTTAAAAGAAGCTGTTCAGCTCAATAGAAAATTAGCAGAAATGAGCAAACCCGAATTGTCAAAACTGATGAAAATCAGCGATAAATTAGCAGATTTAAACTGGAAAAGATATCAAGATTTTGACGAATCCAATAAAACCAAAAATGCTCGTCCAGCTGTTTATCTTTATGCCGGAGATGTTTACGACGGATTAGACGCTTATTCACTTCCCACCGAAAAATTAGATGATCTGCAAAACACTTTACGCATCATCACCGGAATGTATGGAGTTTTAAAACCTTTAGATCTCATTCAGCCTTATCGATTGGAAATGAGCACAAAACTCGCTACAGAAAATCATAAAAATCTTTATGAATTTTGGACAGAAAAAATAACTGCCTCTTTAAATAAAGAATTAAAAAAAGGAGAACTTTTCATCAACTTAGCAAGTAATGAATATGCTAAAGCAGTAGATAAAAAAACTTTGAAAACAGAAATGATTACACCGATTTTTAAAGATTTTAAAAATGATAAATTAAGAGTAATTGCTTTTTACGCCAAAAAAGCAAGAGGAGCTATGGTGCGCTATATCTTAGATAAAAACATTACTGATAAAGAAGGAATTTTAGGTTTTGATTATATGGATTACAGATTTAGCGAAAAATATACAGAAAAGGAAAATCAACCTGTTTTTGTAAGATAAAATTATTAAATAATGACTAATCAAAAAGAGATTTTAATAGTTGAAGATTTAGGAATTCCCCACAAGAATTTTGAAAATCTAAGCAAAGAAAAACAAGTTGATTATAAACTGATTTGGGAAAAATCAGCAGCAAATTTTTCTAAAGTAGAAATCATTATCAATGTTAAAAAAACATTAGATCAAGATTTTTTACAACAATTTCCAAACCTAAAATTAATCGCAGTAGCTTTCACCGGATATGACAGTGTGGATTTAAAATATTGTAAAGAAAATAATATTTCAGTTTATAATGTTCCGGCTTATTCCACAAATGCGGTTACAGAATTAGCCATAGGATTAACTATTGCTTTGTTGAGAGAAATTCCAAAATCAAATGAAATAATCCGTTTAGAAAAATGGAGTTTAAAACCCGGTTTAGAATTATTTAGAAAAACCATAGGAATTTTAGGAACAGGAAAAATAGGAATAAATACCGCTCGAGTTTTTAAAGCTTTAGGTTGTGAACTCATAGGTTTTTCAAGAACAGAAAGACAAGAATTTAAAGATTTAGGAGGGAAATATATTTCAGATAAACTTGAATTCTTTGGTAAAGCAGATATCATCAGTGTGCACTTACCGGCTAATGAAAAAACAAAAAACACCGTTGGGAAAGAAGAATTAAAAGCAATGAAAAAAACTGCTTTTATTATAAATACCGCTCGCGGAGCAATTATAGATGAAAAAGCTTTAATCCAAAGTTTAGAAAATAACGAAATTGCAGGAGCAGGAATAGATGTTTTTGAAAAAGAACCCATCTCTGCAGCAAATAAATTACTGAAATTAAACAATACAGTTTTAACTCCGCATATTGCCTATAAAACGGAAGAGGCTTTGCAGAGAAGAGCAGAAGTTACTATTAAAAACATACTTGATTTTACAAATCATATTGAAGAAAATAAAGTCAATTGATTTGTAGATAATAAGCAAAAAATAAAAGCCTTTGCAAGAAATTATTTGCAAAGGCTTTTATCTTTTTATGAAAATAGGAAATTAGAAATTGTAGTTAAAACCTATAACTATGGCACCCATGTTTTGGTTTTCAGAAACTGTAACTGTGGTGCCTAAAACATCTCCGGAAGCTTCAAATTTATTGGCAATTCCTTTATACCCTACATAAGCCTCAAATAAATCTATTTGATAACCGATTTTTGGTAAATAATAAAAACCACCTTTATTATAACTTGGAGAAACACCAATGGCATATCCTAAATCTGCTCCGATAAAGAAGTTTTCAGCAAGCGAATAATAAGCGCTGGCAGCAATAGGAACAAATCCTAAATTATCTCTTTTTACTCCTTCAGTTTTCTTTCCCGTATAATTTAAATATCCAATACTTGGCCCCACAACTCTTCGGAAATATCAAACATATAAGCTAAATCTCCTCCAAAACCTATGGAAGTAATATCACTTGCATCTCCCACGGGAATATCCAAATGAACGCCTAATTTCATTCCTGAATCTTGTGCTTTTGCAACACTAAAAGTTAAAAAAGCAATTGCTACAACAAATAATTTTTTCATGATATATAAAATTGTGATTTGTAATGGTAAATGTATTAAAACTTAAGTAAAAGCGTTCGATTTTAACAGAAAAGCATTAAAATTAGAATGTTTTTAAATAACAGAAAAAGAAACTTCTCCCAAATCTTCAATTTTAGTTTTGATGAAATCTCCTTTAGAAAGTGGAATCATCGGACCTAAAGCACCGGATAAAATAATCTCGCCTTTTTTCAAAGAATTGCCTAAAGTTTTCATTTGCTGAGCCAACCATAAAACTGCATTTAGAGGATTTCCCAAACAATCTTTTCCGCTGCCTTCAGAAGTTTTTTCATCATTTGCAAAAAGTTGCATTTTACAGTTTTCTAAATCTATATTTTCAATTTTAATCTTTTCCTCTCCTAACACAAAATGACTGGCAGAAGCATTATCTGCAATGGTATCTGTAATTTGAATATTCCAATTTTCAATTCTGCTGCCCACAATTTCAATAGCCGGACAAGCGTAATCTATGGCTGAAATTACATCTTCTAAACTGATTTTTTCTTGCGTTAAATCTTCTTTTAAAATAAAAGCGATTTCAGCTTCAGCTTTGGGTTGCATTAATTCTGTAAAAGAAATTTCCCCTTTGTTTTTTACCTGCATTTCATTTAATAAAATACCAAAATCAGGTTGATTTACACCTAATTGCTGTTGAACTTTTTCTGATGTTAAACCGATTTTTTTACCAACTTCTTGTTGACCTTGTTTGATTTTATAATCAATATTGATTTGCTGAATTCGATAAGCACTTTCAATATCTTTTTCTTTTAGAAAAGAACGAATAGGAGGGATTTCCACATTATTTTTCTCTGCTTCACGAATATTTTCTGCAATTTTTATTAATGTCATAGTTTCTATTTAAATTGAATGAGAGATGATTTTATAAAAAACAAGTTATTTAAAAACTCTAAAATCTATATAGTTATTGATTTGATCGGTAGAAATTTTTCTCAAATCAGTTTTTTCTTCTAAAACTTGCCAATATTTTGTGGGGAAGATTCGTTTAGTTTTTCTGTTGATTCCAATGTTTATCGGCATTTCAAAATTAACTACATCAGCTTCCCATCTATAAAAAATCTCTCCTTTATCTTTTTTAAACTGTAATTCCGGAATTTTGGAGAATTTTAAATACTGTTCGAAAATCGGTTTTAAATTCACCTCAGTTTGCTGATCAAAAAAGGAGATAACTTCTTCTGCATTAGTGGTTTTATATTTAAATTTTTCATTGAAATCCTTTAAGATTTTCCACCATTTTTTATCATTATTAATCACCGTTCTGATGGTGTGAAGCATATTTGCTCCTTTATAATACATATCTGCAGAGTCTTCTCGATGCACATGATATTCCCCAATAATTGGATTTTTATTTTCAATTCTGGTTTTTCGCAATCCGTTAAGGTATTTTAAAGCATCTTGTTTTCCCCATTTGCATTCTACATAAACCGCTTCTGCATAAGAAGTAAAACTTTCATGAATCCACATATCTGCTATATCTGAAGCCGTAATACTATTGCCAAACCATTCATGAGCAGATTCATGAATGATGATAAAATCAAATTTTAAACCTATTCCGCTTCCGGAAATATCATTGCCGTCATATCCTCTTTTGAATTGATTTCCATAAGCTACTGCACTTTGGTGTTCCATTCCTAAAAATGGTGTTTCAATCAACTTATAACCATCATTTTTAAAAGGATATTCTCCGAATTTTTCATTAAAACAAGCCAACATATCTTTGACTTCTTTAAAGTGTTTTTTAGCTTTTTCCAGGTGATAAGGAAGCACATAATAATCTAAATCTATTCCTTCAAATTCATCAGAAAAATGTTTGTAATCTCCAATATTTAAAACAAGATTATAAGTGTTTATCGGGTAAGAAACTTTCCAAGACCAAGTGGTTTTTCCATTAGCTAATTCTTCTTTTCCGATAAATTTTCCGTTAGAAATATTTTTTAATCCTTTAGGAACAGTAACATGAATTTCAGCTTCTTCAGGTTTATCGCTTTGATGATCTTTGTTAGGATACCATAAACTTGCCCCCGTTCCCTGAACAGCAACGCTGACCCAATCTTTTCCATTTTTGTCTTTGGTGAAAATAAATCCACCATCCCAAGGAGGATTTTTAGCTATTTCAGGATTTCCGGAATAATAAAAGTCAAGACTTGTAGAAATTCCTTTTGCCAAAGGTTTAGGGAAATCAATAAAAACAGCATTAAAATCTCTTTTGTATTTTAAATTTTTTCCTTCATATACAATAGAATCAATTTGCATATTTTCAAATAAATCCAATTGTATTGTTTGAGATTTTTCTAAAACTTTAAAGTGGATTTTATTTTTTCCGGAGATATATTTTTCTTCCGGATTGACTTCAACCGCTAAATTATATTTCAAAATATCAAAATTAGTTCTTTCCGGACGAAGACCACCTCTTAAACTATCTGCACGAGTGGGATTTTTTTTCTGTTCTAAAAGCTGAGCTTGAGAAATTGTAAAACAGCTTAAAAATAAAGAAAGTAAAAATATATTTTTTAGCATAGATAATTGAAAGAGAGATTAATGATTATAATAAATTTTGAGTTCATCTTTTTGTATAAATGTTTTTTGAGGATTTTTTTGAGAAAAATCCGGTGTTTTTATACCATCTTCAAAATAAGAATTTCCGGTGAAAACTCTTGCCTCATCCCATAAATTTGAAGAGATAAAAGAGTTTAAAGTTTTTTGTCCGCCTTCCACAATAAGAGATTGTAAGTTATGTTGATATAAAACTTCTAAAATCTGTGGAATTGGATTTTTATTAAAATCTATTTTTTCGAAAATCAGATTTTCTTTGTTTTCTAACGGATTTTTACAAAAAATAATTGTTTTTATTTGCTGATCTAATAGATGTAAAGAAGTAGAAGAAGATATGGATTTTAATTCCTGATCTATTAAAATTCGCACAGGGTTTTTCCCTTTCCATAACCTGGTGTTGAGCTGAGGATTATCTTTTAAAGCCGTATTTAATCCTACTAAAATAGCTTGCTCTTCACTACGCCATTTATGCACTAATTGTTTGGAATATGGATTGGTAATCCAAGTGGGTTTTCCTATTTCTTGTGTTTTGGGAGCAATAAAACCATCTTGTGTTTTTGCCCATTTCAAAATTACATAAGGTCTTTTTTGCTGTTGAAAAGTAAAAAAACGTTTGTTAAGGTTTTTACATGCTTTTTCAAGCACACCAACTTTTACAGTATCACAAAACTCTTGAAGTTTTTTAACACCATTTCCGGCCACTTCAGGATTAGGATCCATACTGCCGATTACTACATTTTTAATTTTGTTTTCTATGATTAAATCGCTACATGGCGGTGTTTTTCCATAATGACTACAAGGTTCTAAACTCACATACAAAGTAGCTTCTTTAAGTTTTGCTTTGTCTTTTACTGCTCGAATAGCATTTACTTCAGCGTGCGGACCTCCGGCTTTTTGATGCCAACCTTCTCCAATAATTTGCTTTTTCCAAACAATAACACAGCCCACCAAAGGATTGGGATAAGTTTTTCCTAATCCGTTTTTTGCCAATTGCAGGCAGCGTTGCATATATTTTTCTTCTGTTTTCACGTTTCAAACATAGTTAAAAATGTAAAAACCTTAAAAGTTATGTGTTGTATAATCTTAATTTTTATTGATAAAAAAATAAAATCTGAAGGAAAATTTTAAAATTTTCAGGAAGAAAGCTAAAACAAGTTATCTTTGAGTTTTATAATCTGAAAAATAACAACCATGAGAAATATTATTTTAATATTGGTTTTTTTGTTTTCCGCTACAATGTTTAGTCAAAATACGGTAATCAGAGAAGGGCGAAAAGTAAACACTGCTCAAAAAACAACCTCAAAAACACCTAACCGAAATGTTTCTCAACCTTGGCGTGTTGGTGGTGGAGTAGGAATGAGTTTTGGAAGTAATGATTATATCGGAATTTCTGTAACACCGTTTATAGGATATAAAATTATAGAAAGTTTAGAAGCCGGCGTTTCTACCGGTTATCAATATACCAAAAGAACACATCGAAAACAGCATCTGTTTAATGTAGGTCCTTATTTAAATTTTTACCCTATTCCCGAATTTTTTGCCAGAGTGCAATATGAGTATTACAGGGGAAGCAGTAAACACAGAACTACTAATCAGAGTTATAATTTTGATGAAAATGCTTTGTGGGTTGGAGCAGGATATAGAAATTCCGGACCAGTGCAGTTTTATGCCGGAATTATGTATAATTTATTATATCACAGCAATGATTCCAGTGTTTTTACTAATGGTTTCAGACCTATTGCAGGGGTGAGTTTTCGAATATAATTTCCATTTGATTTGATTAAACAAATTCAGCAAAAATTTCATCAAGAATTAAAAGACTTATTTCCTGAAAAAGAAATAAACACTTTTTTATATCTGTTGTTAGAGAAAATCGCAAATTTATCCAGATTGGATTTGGTTTTATTTCCTGATAAAAAACTGGATGAAAAGCAAATCTCTCAATTTGAAAAAGCTTTACATCGTTTGAAAAACCATGAACCGATTCAATATATTATTGGAGAAACAGAATTTTATGGTTTGAAATTTATAGTAAATAAAAATGTATTGATTCCTCGTCCTGAAACAGAGGAATTAGTAGATTGGATTATAAAAGATTTTCAAAATTTTTCTGATGATTTTTCAATCTTAGATATCGGCACCGGAAGTGGATGTATAGCAATTTCTTTGGCTTCAAAATTAAAAAAAGCCGATATTTCTGCTTGGGATATTTCAGCAAAAGCTTTGAAAACGGCAAAAGAAAATGCTGAAATTAATAAAGTGAAAATCAATTTTCAACAAAAAAATATTCTTGGAATTTCAGCTAATTTTAATAAAAAATATGAGGTAATTGTTTCCAATCCGCCTTATATCAGAGAATTAGAAAAAAAAGAAATGCAATCCAATGTTTTGGCACATGAACCTCATTTAGCTTTGTTTGTAAAAGATGATGATGCCTTATTATTTTATAGAGAAATATTAAAGTTTGCAGAAAAAAACTTGACAAAAAACGGAAAACTTTACTTTGAAATCAATGAGTATTTACCGGAAGAAATGAAAGAATTAATACGAGAATTTAAAGTGAAAAAATATGAGTTTAAAAAAGATATTTTCGGAAAATACAGAATGATGAAAATTCAGTTTTAATTATTTATTGCATTAATTTTTAAAGTTAAAACAAAAAATCCTCTTTGTTGAGTTTTTTATATTTACGAGAAAATATTTCTTATGAAAATAAAAAACTTACATATTTACAGTAAAAATCTCAGCGCACAAACAGCGTTTTATAAAGAAGTTTTAGGATTTTCTATAGTAGAAAAATCTACGAATAAAATAATATTTAAAATTGGGAATTCTACATTAATTCTTCAAGAAAATAAAAATTTTAAACCTTATCATATTGCTTTTCATATTTCTGCTCAAAAAGAAAAACAAGCTTTAAAATGGCTTAAAAAACGAGTGGAAATTTTAAAAAATAAAGAAGAAGAAATCATTGATTTTAGCAATTGGGAAGCTAAATCAATTTACTTTTATGATGAAGATAAAAACATTATTGAATTTATTTCCAGAAAATATTTATTTCCAACATCATCTCTTAAATTTACTTCAGTAGATGTTTGTGGAATTGCAGAAATTGGCTTAGCAGTAAATAATGTAAAATCAACTTTTAAATATATCAAAAACACTTCTAATTTAGAACAGTATTTTGGCGATGAAGAAAAATTCTGTGTGATTGGTAATGATGAAGGATTGTTGATAACTGTAGATAAAAATAAAAAAACTTGGTTTCCGACAAAAGATAGAAGTAGAAATGCTGCTTTTGGTTTAAGATTTATTCATGAAAATCAAACTTTTCAGCTGGATTATAATGGAAGTAAAATTCATTTGGAAAAACTATTATAATTAAAAAACCTCGACAATTTATCATCATCGAGGTTTTAAAATCTGAAATCAAATTCTTCTTATAGATTTAAAGCGCCGTTTACTTTTCTTACTGCTTCAGCAGCTTCGTTATATTTCCTTTTTTCGTCTTCGGTCATTTCTACTTCTACAATTCTTTCTACTCCATTTTTCCCGATAATTGCAGGAACCCCCATACAAATATCTTTTTGACCATATTCCCCATCCAATAATAAAGAACAAGGAATCATTTTTTTCTGATCGCAAAGAATAGATTGAACCATTACAGAAACAGCTGCTCCCGGAGCATACCAAGCTGAGGTTCCTAAAAGTCCGGTTAATGTAGCTCCTCCTACACGAGTTTCTTGTTCTACATAATCTTGTTTTTCTTGATCTAAGAAAGCAGAAACAGGAACTCCGTTTCTGGTAGCTTTTGAAAGTAAAGGAACCATTCCGGTGTCAGAGTGTGCTCCGATTACCATTCCGTCAACATCAGAAATTGGGCACTCTAAAGCTTCGGCCAATCTGTATTTAAAACGAGCAGAATCTAAAGCTCCTCCCATTCCAATTACTCTTTCTTTTGGTAAATCAAAAGCTTTATGAACTAAATAAGCCATAGTATCCATTGGGTTGGAAACAATGATGATTGTTACATCAGGAGAGTGTTTTAGTAAATTCTCAGTTACATCTTTAACGATTCCTGCGTTTGTCCCGATGAGTTCTTCACGCGTCATTCCCGGTTTTCTGGGAACTCCTGAAGTAATAACGGCAACTTTTGAACCTGCAGTTTTTGAATAATCTCCGGTAGTACCTGTAATTCTGGTGTCAAATCCATTAAGAGAAGCGGTTTGCATTAAATCCATTGCTTTTCCTTCTGCAAATCCTTCTTTAATATCGACTAAAACCACATCAGAAGCAAAGTTTTTCATCGCAATATACTCTGCGCAACTTGCGCCTACTGCTCCTGCTCCTACAACTGTAACTTTCATAAATATATAATTTTTATTGTTAATTTCTTTTGCGTGCGAAATTACCAAAGTTAATCTAAAAGCAAGCCTTTAGATTTGTTAATTTTATCGTTTTTTGAGCATTTAAAAGAGGAATTAAAAAATTATTTCTTTAAATCAGTAAGTAATTATTCAAATTTTGAAGACATAAATAGCTTCAGATTCAAATCAAACAGGATTAATTTTCAAAAAACTCATTAAAGTCTAAAAAATAAGGTAAAAGTCTTTAGGATTAGTTTAAAAAAATTATCTTTGCGAGGCATAAAAACAAATAGATTTATGAGCGTTTTAGTTAATAAAGATTCAAAAATAGTAGTTCAAGGATTTACAGGAAGTGAAGGTACTTTTCATGCAGAACAGATGATAGAATACGGCACCAATGTTGTTGCCGGAGTTACACCGGGAAAAGGTGGTCAGACTCATCTTGATAGACCGGTTTACAATACGGTTTCAGAAGCTGTAGAAAAAGAAGGCGCAAATGTAAGTATCATTTTTGTACCTCCTGCTTTTGCTGCTGATGCTATTATGGAATCTGCTGATGCAGGAATTAAAGTAATTATTACTATTACAGAAGGAATTCCTGTTCAGGATATGATTAAAGTAAAAAATTATATCGCGCAACACGATTGCACATTAATTGGTCCAAACTGCCCGGGAGTAATTACTCCTGAAGAAGCTAAGGTTGGAATTATGCCCGGATTTGTTTTCAAAAAAGGAAAAATCGGGGTGGTTTCTAAATCCGGAACACTTACTTATGAAGCAGCTGATCAAGTAGTAAAAGAAGGTTTAGGAATCAGTACAGCTATCGGAATTGGAGGAGATCCAATCATTGGAACTACGACTAAAGAAGCAGTTAAAATGTTGATCGAAGATGAAGAAACAGATGCTGTTGTTTTAATCGGAGAAATCGGTGGGCAATTAGAACCTGACGCTGCAAGATGGTATAAAGAAAGCGGATCTACAAAACCTATTATTGGCTTCATTGCCGGAGAAACAGCTCCTGCAGGAAGAACAATGGGACACGCCGGTGCAATTGTTGGCGGAAGCGAAGATACTGCTCAAGCAAAGAAAAAAATTATGAGAGAATGCGGAATTCACGTAGTGGATTCTCCTGCTGAAATCGGAAAAAAAGTAAAAGAAGTTATTGGATAAATAATTTCACTTTTGAAATAAACTAAAATCCGTGAGTCAATAGATTTGCGGATTTTTTTATGTATAAAATAAGAGTTCAGACTTCTTAAAAATGTAATTTCCACAACTCTTAAATATTTCTTGAAGTAGAAGAGGAGTTCATTCAATTTCAATAACTTTGCGATTCTCTAACTATGACAAAATTCGAAGAACAAATTGAAGTGCTGGGCGCCAGAGAACACAATCTTAAAGATATTGATGTTTGTATTCCCAGAGATAAATTAGTAGTAATCACAGGACTTTCCGGATCGGGAAAATCTTCCTTGGCTTTTGATACCATTTATGCAGAAGGACAAAGAAGATATATAGAAACTTTTTCCGCTTATGCGCGTCAGTTTTTAGGAGGATTGGAAAGACCCGATGTTGATAAAATTGAAGGATTATCGCCTGTCATTGCGATTGAACAAAAAACTACCAGTAAAAGTCCGCGAAGTACAGTAGGAACAATTACTGAAATCTATGATTTCCTTCGTTTGCTCTACGCAAGAATTGGAGAGGCTTATAGTTATAATACCGGAGAAAAAATGATCAGCTATAGCGATGAGCAAATCCAAGAGCTGATAAAAAAAGACTATGCCGGAAAAAAAATAAATATTCTTGCTCCTGTTGTTCGTTCCAGAAAAGGACATTACAGAGAATTATTTCAGCAAATCGCTAAAAAAGGATTTTTAAAAGTTCGCACAAATGGTGAAATCCGAGATATTGAAAAAGGAATGAAATTAGATCGATATAAAACCCATGATATAGAAATCGTAATCGATCGATTAAAAGTTTCTGAAGATAAAAAACAAGACAAAAGACTTTTAGAAAGCATCAGCACAGCGATGAATCAAGGAGGTGATGTGTTGATGGTTTTAGAACACAACAAAGAAAAACCAAGATATTTCAGCCGTTCTTTGATGGATCCGGTAACAGGAATTTCTTATCCAAATCCTGAACCCAATACTTTTTCATTCAACTCTCCAAAAGGAGCTTGTCCTACTTGCAACGGAATAGGAACTTTATATAAAGTAAAAGAAAATAAAATAATCCCCAACAAAAATATTTCCATAAAAAATGGGGGATTAGCTCCTTATGATAAACCCAAAAAGAATTGGATTTTCAAGCAATTGGAATTAATTGCTGAGCGTTATGATTTTAAATTAACCGATAAAATCAAAGATATTCCTCAAGAAGGTTTGGAAATGATTTTATACGGTGGAAAAGAAAAACTGGAAGTAGATTCCAAACAATTGGGAGTAAAAAGAAAATATAAAATTGATTTCGAAGGAATAGCTAATTTTATAGAACACACCTATTACAATAACCAATCGAGAAAATTAAAACGCTGGGCAAAATCTTATATGGAAAAAGTAAAATGCCCGGATTGTAAAGGAACACGATTAAAAAAACAAGCTTTATTTTTTAAGATTGATGGTTTAAACATTGGAGAATTAGTAGAAAAAGATATTCTTGAACTCACGGATTGGTTTGAAAAACTTCCTGATAAATTAAATAAAAATCAACTTAAAATAGGCGAGGAAATCGTCAAAGAAATCCGTACACGTTTACAGTTTTTAGTAGATGTAGGATTGACTTATTTAGCTTTGGGAAGAGGTTCAAAAAGCTTGTCGGGAGGAGAAGTACAACGTATTCGTTTGGCCACTCAAATCGGTTCGCAATTGGTGGGAGTTTTATATATTTTGGATGAACCCAGCATTGGATTACATCAAAGAGATAACAATAAACTCATAGAATCTTTAAAAACATTAAGAGATGTAGGAAATTCTGTAGTTGTGGTAGAACACGACAGAGAAATGATTGAAAATGCAGATTATGTAATCGATCTTGGTCCGTTTGCAGGAAAACATGGTGGAAAAGTCATCAGCGAGGGAACCCCTAAAGAGATTTTAAAACACAATACTTTAACTTCTGCTTATTTAAGTGGAAAAAAGAAAATAGAAATTCCTGAAAAACTAAGAGAAGGAAATGGAAAATTCATTGAATTAAAAGGAGCAACAGGAAATAATCTTAAAAATGTAAATGTCAAATTTCCTTTAGGGAAAATGATTTTGGTAACCGGAGTTTCCGGAAGTGGAAAATCTACTTTAATCAATGAAACTTTATACCCGATTTTAAATAATCATTATTTTAATGGTGTTAAAGAACCTTTACCTTATCAAAGCATTAAAGGATTAGATAATATCGATAAAGTAATTGCCATAGATCAATCTCCAATTGGAAGAACTCCAAGATCCAATCCGGCTACCTACACTAAAGTTTTTGACGAAATCAGAAAACTATTTTCTCAAACTCCGGAAGCACAAATTAGAGGATATAAACCGGGAAGATTTAGTTTTAACGTAAAAGGAGGACGCTGTGAAACTTGTAAAGGAGCAGGTTTAAAAGTAATAGAAATGAATTTTCTTCCTGATGTGCAAGTGGAATGCGAAGTTTGTCAAGGAAAAAGATTTAACAGAGAAACTTTAGAAATTCGATATAAAGGAAAATCTATTGGCGATGTTTTAAAAATGACAGTTGAAGAAGCTACTGATTTTTTTGAGCATATTCCAAAAATCCATAGAAAATTAAAAACTTTAAATGATGTTGGATTAGGCTATATCACTTTAGGACAACAAAGCACCACACTTTCCGGAGGAGAAGCTCAACGTGTAAAATTAGCCACAGAGCTCTCTAAGATTTCTACCGGAAATACTTTTTATATTTTAGATGAACCCACCACCGGATTGCATTTTGAAGATATTCGCGTGTTGATGGAAGTTTTAAACGATTTAACAAATAAAGGAAATACTGTTTTAATCATTGAGCACAATTTAGATGTGATCAAATTGGCCGATCATATTATAGATATGGGACCGGAAGGAGGAAAAAACGGAGGACAAGTAGTTGCGCAAGGCACACCAAAACAAATCATCAAAAAGAATAAAGCTTTTACGGCATCTTTTTTAAAACAAGAAATGGAATTGTTTTCTTGACAAGAATTAATTGTAGAGTTTTTAAAAATTATGTAAATTGGTTCGCTTTTATAGAAGCTAAACATCAAAAATTCATTGTAAAAACTTGCGGAATTAAAATTTAAAAAAAGCTTCTATTTTTTATGAATTCAAAAAATATCAACTGTTTTACTGATTTTTTAAAAGAAAACAGTAAAAAAATACAAGTTGATAAATCAACAGTAAAATCAAAAAATATATGAGTATATCAAAAAAGGGGAAACCCATTAGAAATTGGAGTGCAATTAAAGCAAATGACAGCTGGTCTTTATTCAAGATTATGAGTGAATTTGTTCACGGATATGAACGCATGAGTGAAATTGGTCCTTGTGTTACTGTTTTTGGTTCTGCACGAAATAAACCGGAAGATCCTTATTATAAAATGGCAGTAGAAATTTCTGCAAAAATCGCAGAAAACGGATATGGAATCATCACCGGAGGAGGTCCCGGAATTATGGAAGCCGGAAATAAAGGAGCTTATGAAGCCGGAGGAACTTCAGTTGGTTTAAATATCGATTTACCTTTTGAACAACATAAAAATCCTTATGTAGATAAAGATAAAAACTTGGAGTTTGATTATTTCTTTGTCAGAAAAGTAATGTTAGTAAAATATTCTCAAGGATTTGTAGTTATGCCTGGTGGATTCGGAACTTTAGATGAATTGTTTGAAGCTGTTACCCTCATCCAAACTGATAAAATCAACAGTTTTCCAATTATTTTGGTGGGAAGAGAATATTGGAGTGGATTATTAGATTGGATAAAAAAGGTTTTAGAAGAAGAATATAAAACCATCAGTCCGGGAGATATTGAATTACTACAAGTTGTGGATACCGCAGATGAGGTGGTAGATATCATCAATGAGTTTTATAAACATTATGAATTACGTCCAAATTTTTAAATAATAAAACTTATTGAAAATAAAACTCATGTTCC
>JAJYSY010000037.1 GCA_021793375.1 Bacteroidota bacterium
TGTTTTCTAATAAAATCATTCAGTTGTTCCTCATTATCAATATTATTTAAAAGTGGTCTTTTCTCCTTTTCAGCAAATAATCGTTTTGTCAAAGTTTCTAAGTTGACTTTTAAGTAAATTAAAATGGAGCTTAAAGACTTTACCATTACCCGAGTTTTTAATGTTAGATTGGGGATGAAGTTTTAAAAAACAAACAATTAATTTATAGTTTGCAATAACTGATTTTTATCAGTTTCTATTCGTAAAAACATGTTACCTTTGTGTTTTAATGACACTAAGACGTAACATAACGGCTTGGACATTAATAACTGTCCTACTTACTCATTCTTTAGGCATCAACCTTCTTTATGAGTTTTATGCTTTGGACAAACCTCATTTCGTTGAACTTTTCTGTGTAAATAAAGATCAGCCTGAATTGGAATGTGATGGTTCTTGCATGCTCGCAAAAATGATGGAACAACAGCAAAAAGACACTGATAAATCCCTACCGGATATCACGCAATTTAAATTAATTTATTATTTCCAAACTGTTGTTTTCAAAGTAAAAAACCTAAAAATTCATAAAACAAAACATTATTTCTTTTACCATAATTTTTATGAATCTCTACCTTTAAAAGATATTTTCAAACCTCCTATTTTAGTTTAATTTTTATTTTTTTAAAATCCTTATTAATCCTCTTCGAATTAAAAACATATCGAATCAGGAAAGGTATATCTACACAAAAATCTAAAAAACATTAAACTAAATAAAATGAAATCTTATAAAAATAATATGCTGTTTTTATTTCTCAGCATTATTTTCATCTCTTGCTCAAGTGATGATGATATAAACATTTATAGTATTGACGAAACAGATAACTTACATTTAATAAAAACTTTTAACACTCAAGATTATACCCTTGAATTATTTAGCACAGCTGAACAATTGATTGTTGGATATAATCAGATTTATCTGCGTTTAACAGATGAAAACGGAAACTATATTGAAGAAGCTGATATGGATTGGAAACCTATGATGACCATGAATATGGAAAACATGGAACATCATCACAGTTCTCCTTTTTCTGAAATTAAAAAAACAAAAAATAAACAAACTTTATTTGAAGGATATATTGTTTTCACTATGCCAAGTGGAGAAAATGGTTTCTGGAATTTAGAATTTGATTTATCAGTTGGTCAGAAAAACATCTCGTTTGAAGAAGAAATAAATGTAATTTCTACTGAATCGAATTACAATAAAGTATATACTTCAAAAATGGGAGAAAACAACACCAATTATATATTGGCATTAGTTGACCCCATGAATCCCGAAATTGGGACTAATGATATTGTTGTGGTTTTATTTGAAAGTATAGAGGATGACACTTTTCTTATTGTTGATGACTTTCAAATAAAAGTAGATCCAAGAATGCCGGGAATGGACAATCACAGTGCTCCCGGAAATGAAGATATGACCCAAAGAGAAGATGGACTTTATCAAGGAAAAGTCGGTTTTTCTATGTCGGGTTATTGGAAAATAAACCTCATTCTTGAAGATGAATCAGGCACTGTTGTTGCCGGAGAAGCTGTTACGGAAGATAATTCCGAAAGCAGTATTCATTTCAAATTGGAGTTTTAAATTCTTTTCACAAAAGCACAGCATAACTTTTAAACTTTTTGCTGTGCTTTTCTAAAATTCAAGATATGAGACAATTATTTTTATTGATCTGTATATTTTTTAGCGTAAATTTTTATGCCCAAACCCCGGATAGTTTAGCTTTTCCGTCAATAGATAGTATTTCTCCACAAGAATTAAATGAAATAATTATTATTGGAAATCCGGCTGCAAACACCCTCAAAAAAGATAAAGCCTTAGGTAGTTTAGACAGTTATTTAGAAAAATCTAATTCTGTCAATATGGTAAAAAGAGGAGCTTATGCTTGGGAGCCTATGATTAATGGAATGTCAACTGAAAGAAGTGTTATCACTATTGATGGAATGCGGATTTTCAATGCTTGTACCGATAAGATGGATCCGATTACTTCTTATGTAGAAAACACCAATTTATCCAGTGCAAAAATAACTGACGGACAATCCGGTGCTGAATTTGGCGGAACAATTGCCGGAAGTATTGATTTAATTCGGAAAAAATCAGGATTTCAGATAAAACCTGAATTTGGTGGATCTGCTTTTGCAGGATTTGAAAGCAACAATAACCAACAGATTTATGGAACAAGTCTTAATTATTCTGCTCCAAAATATTTTATTGATGTAGATTTCACTTTTCGCGATGCTGATAATTACAAAGCCGGACATAAATCAGGAGAAAAAAAAGAAGTAGATTTTTCTCAGTTTAGAAAATACAACACCTCTGCTATAGCAGGCTTTAAATTAAATGCTAAACAAGAAATTGAAGCTTCTCTTATTTACGACAAAGCAACAGATGTAGGATATCCGGGTTTGCCTATGGATGTTTCTCTTGCTGAAGCCTTGATAGCTTCTGTTCAACATCGATATAAAAATCCTTTTAAGCATTTTAATTTATGGGAAACTAAAGCTTATTTCAACACCATAACTCATGTGATGGATGATACACCCCGCCCTATTGTTCCGATTCGTATGGATATGCCGGGATGGTCAAAAACACAAGGATTTTATTCCAAATTATCCGGAAGATATAATAATCACGCATTTAAAGCCACTCTTTCAGGATATCGAAATAATTCTATCGCAGAGATGATTATGTATCCTGAAGATCCGGATGAAAAAGATATGTATATGTTGACTTGGCCGGATGTAAACACACTTTACAGCGGATTGAGTTTAGCTGATAATATTTCTTTAAATGCTGATTTATCTTTATTGATTGAAGCAGGAATCGGCATACATCACAACAAAATAAGAAGTAAATCAGGCTTGAGCAGTTTACAGATTTATTATCCTGATTTAAGTCCGACAAAAACACGGATTCTTAAGAATTTATCTACACGTTTATCTTATTTTCAAGGAAATTTCTTACACGAAATCGGAATGGGATATGGAGACAGAGCTCCCAGTGTTTCAGAAGGATATGGTTTTTATTTATTAAATATAAATGATAACTACGATTATATTGGAAATCCAAATTTAAAAAATGAAAAATCCATTAACTTTGATTTTTCTTCCTCTTATGAAATTCAAAATTTTTCTGCTAAAATAAAAGCTAACTACTTTTATATCTTAGATTATATTATTGGAAAACCAAGACTTGGAATCCCTCCAATGAATATCACTGCCAATGGAATTAAAGTATATGAACAATTAAATCATGCCTCAATTCTAAACACCAGTTTAGGAATGAATTATTCTCCTTTTTTAGATTGGAATTTTTCTGCTGATTTTTCTTATCGATATGGACAAGGAGCAAAAAACACAATTTTACCTTTAATTCAACCTTTTACTTATAAGTTAAGCGGAAGTTTTGAAAAACATGGTTTTTTTACAGAAATTTCTGTTGAAGGAAGTATGAAAAACAGAAACAGTCTTGAATTTGGAGAAATTCAAAAACCTGCTTATGCTATTGCTAATATTGCTTTATCAAAAGATTTTGCCATAAAAAACTCTCAATTCATCGCAAAACTTGGCGTGCAAAATTTATTTGATCATTATTATTCTACTTTTGATGATTGGTTTGGAATTCCTAAAATGGGACGTAATATTTATACAAATTTGATTTTTAAATTCTAAGTAAAAGTAGTTTTTTTTTACATAAACAAAAACCCGATATTTTTTAAAATACCGGGTTTTTATTTTTTTTGTTCAACACCTAAATTTTCAAGAAAATTAAGACATTACTGTATTTCGTTTTTCAAGTTCTTTTAAAAAATCTGCCAATTCTTTTACTGCATAATCTATATCTTCTTTGGTATTAAAACGAGACAAAGAAAAACGCACAGAAGGATGTTTAAGATCTTCCGGATTAGAAACCGCATTCAACACATGAGAACCGGTGTTGCTTCCACTTTGACAAGCACTTCCTTTAGAACAAGCAATACCTTTTAAATCCAATTGAAAAAGTAAAAGTGGAGTTTTTTCTGTTGGAATAGGTAAATTTACACTCAAAACAGTGTAAGTGCTTTTTTCCAGGTTTTCACAACCTCCGTTAAATTTAACGCCTTCAATATTACTTTTTAATTGTTCAATAAAATAAGCTTTTAATTCTTTGATATATTGCGTTTCTTCTTTCAGATTTTCATAAGCCAATTTTAAAGCTTTTTGCATTCCCACAATATTATGCACACTTTCTGTTCCTGCTCTCATTCCTCGTTCTTGAGCTCCACCAAAAATCAAAGGTCGCATTCCGCTATTTTCTTTTATAATCGCAAAACCAATTCCTTTTGGCCCATGAAATTTATGTGCGCTAACTGCTGCAAAATCTATAGGAAGCTGACTAAAATCCATTTCATAATGTCCGATGGATTGAACAGTATCACTATGAAATAAAACTTGATTTTCTTGGCATAATTCTCCTACTTTTTGAACATCTAAAATATTTCCAATTTCATTGTTTACATGCATTAAACTCACCAAAGTTTTTTCGGTTGAATTTTTAATCAATTCTTCAAGATGAACATAATCCACAAAACCTTGTGCGTTTAATTTTACATATTCTACTTTTATATCATATTTTTCTGCTAATTCTTCAATTGTATGCAAAACGGCATGATGTTCAATTTCAGAAGAAATAATTCTTTTTACACCTAAGTCTCTAACTGCACTGTTTAAAATTAAATTATCTGCTTCTGTTCCTCCGGAAGTAAAAATGATTTCTGCAGGTTTTACTTTAAAAAGTTTAGCGATATCCTTTCGGGCATTTTCAATCAAAGATTTTGAAGTTCGTCCATATCCATGAGTTGAAGAAGGATTTCCAAAACTATTCTGCATAACTTTGGTCATTTCTTCTATTACTTCGTTTCTCATTTGAGTTGTTGCCGCGCTATCTAAATAAACTTTTTTCATAAAGTATTTTTTCTGATTTCAAGTGTTTGCAAAATTAATGAAAATTAAAATTATTTATACCTTTGCTGCTCATGAAATTGATATTTCCTTTATTTTTACCACATTAAATTTCTATGAAAAAAACTTTTATCCTTTTATTGACTTGTTTATTTTTCCTCAGCTGTGATGATGGAAACAGAATCCTTACCAATTTTGACTTTGATAGTGATAGTGATTTACAGCTGTGTAAAGTAGAAGAAAAAAATGTTTTATACATCATCAATAATGACCCTGATGAAGCAATTGCTTTTACTTTTAATGATGAAAATTTCGACGGAACTTATGCTGAAGATGAAGTAAGTCAATCTTTAATTGTGGAATTAGAAGGAAATAATCATTTAATTTATAGAACTTTTGAATCTTCTTTAAGCAGCGGATCTGCTTATTTTTGTAGTGGAATTCCTCCTACAACTCCTAAAGTTTTACAAGAATATGAAAGTAAGGATGGTGGATATATCGAATTGGTTACTTATTTAATTGAGGAAGAAATCAACGAACAAGAAAATAGTATTACCAAGAGTTTTGAAACTTATGCTACTGCACACCATATTACATTGAAAAATGTTTCTAAAGATGAAGAAATTGTTGAAGAAACTTTAAAATTGGGATATTTTTCAAGCTCAGCAACTTATGATTTAGAAGATTAATTTTTTAATAATTCTGATAAATATAAACTTCTGTAGCCCCTCTGCCATATTTTTTAAATTCTGCATCATAAAACTCAACTTGTTCATATCTTCTAAACAAGGTTTCTAATTCTGCACGCAAAACTCCTTTTCCTACTCCGTGAATAAAAACCACTCTTTTAATGTTTTTTTTAATCGCAAATTCCAATTTATTTCGAGCGGTGTTTACTTGTAAATTCAACATCTCAAAATCACTCATGTTTTTTGTGGAAGAAGTTAAAGATTCAATATGTAAATCCACTTCCATAGGTTTTTCTGCTTCACGTTTTTTAGAAAAGACTTTTTTAGCTTGTTGAATTCCTTTTTGCTTTTCTTTTACCGCTTCTTCCAATTCAACATAATTTAAAGAAAACCCTTCATTTTTCACTACTTTATGAATAGGATAAGTCAACGAAAAACCATCTTCAGTTTCTAATGTCAATTCTTTTTCATTTAAAGCTATTACAACTCCTGAAATAGTTTCATCAATGACTTCAACCTTGTCTCCTATCTTGATTTTCATCTTTTTCTTCGATTTCTTTTAGTGCTTCGGTTTTTTCATTTATTTTAGGATCAACCCTTCTTGAAGCTCTATAAACACCTATCATTAAAAGAATTAATCCGGAAATTTTAAATCCAATAGTTTGTGTTCCACTTGCTTTGGGTTCAATTCCTGAAGAAAAAATCAATAAACTTGCTCCTAAAATAATCAAAACAAGTGTAAGCCATTTAAAACGCATAAATCAATACTAAAAACTGCGAATTTAAGTTTTTTAGAAGAGTTTTATCATATAATTTAAATTTTCTTCTTTTACAATTATTTTTCCTATAGACTTTATTATTATATCTTCAAAATTTATCATATTTTTGTTCAATTACATTAAATATTCATAAAAAATTCTGAAATTTAAGTATGAAAGCTTATATGATTCCTTGTTTATTTTTAAAATTTACCGGAATTCCTTGTCCCGGATGTGGAGGTCAGAGATCTTTATTACATTTATTGCAAGGAGATTTTTCAGAAGCTTTTTTGTTATATCCTGCAATATATCCTTTGTTTATCTTTGGATTATTATTGCTTACCAATATGATAAAACCCTTTAAACAATACGCTTCCTGGATTTCCACAAGTGGATATTTTTCAGTTGGAGTGGTTTTAATTCACTATGGGTTTAAACTTTTTCAAACTTTAATTTAAAACAAAATAAATATGGAACAAACAGATATGCCTCAAGAATCTCTTCTTCAACAAAAACTCCCCAGAGCTACCAGTTCTCTGGTAATGGCAATTTTATCTATCGTATTGTGCTGTACAGGAATCGGTGGATTGGTTTTGGGTGGAGTAGCTTTAATGCAAGCTTTAAAAGATGAAAAACTTTATAAAGAAAACCCTGAAATCTATGATAATTACAGTCAAGTAAAAGCTGCAAAAATCATTGCAATTATAGGTTTGATTTTAAGTGCTTATTTAATCTTTTCTTTTATTCAAACTTATGTTCAATTCGGTGGCTGGGAAGGCTTTATGGAAGAAGTGGACAGAATTATTGAAGAACAAGGATATGATATGGAATAAATTTTCCGTAAATCTTATTTAAACAAAAAAGCAGTTATTTTCGATTTTTAAATAACTGCTTTTTTAATGAATAAAAACTAATTTTTATCCCATTCTGTCTTCATAAGCTTTTAGAGATTTTATGATAATCTCAATACAAGCTTTCATCTGCTCTTCATTGATAATTAAAGGAGGCGCAAAACGAATAATATTTCCATGAGTTGGTTTTGCCAATAATCCGTTTTCCTTCATCGTCATACAAATATCCCAAGCTGTGCTGCTTTCTGATGAATCATTGATAACAATTGCATTTAACAATCCTTTTCCGCGCACAAGTTTAACCACTTTAGATTCTTTGATGTAGTCCTCCATTTCTTTTCTGAAAAATGCTCCCATTTTTTCTGCATTTTCAGCAAGATTTTCATCTTTTAAAACCTTTAAAGCAGCTATTCCCACTGCACAAGCCACAGGATTTCCTCCAAAAGTAGATCCGTGTTCCCCCGGTTGAATAACATCCATAATTTCTTTGTCTGCCAACACTGCTGAAACAGGATAAAATCCTCCTGATAAAGCTTTTCCTAAAGTGATGATATCCGGGCGGATTTCTTCGTGATCAGAAGCTAATTTTTTTCCTGTTCTTCCAAATCCGGTTTGAATTTCGTCAGCGATAAACAACACATTATGTTTTTCGCACAAGGCTTTGGTTTTCTTTAAATATCCATCTTCCGGAACAAAAACACCGGCTTCACCTTGAATGGGTTCCACTAAAAATCCGGCAATATTTTTATTTTCTTCTAATACTTTCTCTAAAGCTTCCACATCATTATAAGGAATCTCTATAAATCCGGGAGTATATGGACCAAAATTATGTCTGGCTTCTTCTGAAGAGCTAAACGTAATAATACTGATGGTTCTACCGTGGAAGTTGTTTTTCACTACCACAATTTGTGCTTCTCCGTTAGGAATTCCTTTTACTTCATATCCCCATTTTCTACAGATTTTTAAAGCGGTTTCCACTGCTTCTGCTCCGGAATTCATTGGTAAAAGCTTATCATATCCAAAATATTTGGTTACATATTCTTCATATTGCCCCAAAACATCATTATAAAAAGCTCTTGAAGTCAAAGTTAAATTCTCTGCTTGTTTATACATCGCTTGTAAAATCGCAGGATGACAATGTCCTTGATTTACAGCTGAATAAGCAGAAAGAAAATCATAATATTTTTTTCCTTCCACATCCCACATAAAGACACCTTTTGCTTTTTTTAAAACCACCGGCAAAGGTTCATAATTATAAGCCCCGTGTTTTTTTTCTAAATCTATGGCTTGTTGTGAAGAGGTAATTTCAGTTATTGACATATTGATAATATTTTAAAATTCAAGATTTTGTAAACATTTTTTATCTCAAGAAAAACAATTTCTTTAAGATTTTGCAAGATACATACAATCCGAGAAAAATTTAAATTCTATTTCTAAATATTCTCTTTTAAAGACTTTTATGTTTATGCTTTTCTTAATTCCTCTACATAGTTTATTTTTTATCCTTTAAAAAAGTTTATTTTTGCGGTATGGCAAGAAAAAGAAAACGAATTGTATTAGAAGCATTAGAAGTTACTGATGCCGGAGCCAAAGGAAAAGCAATTGGTCATGCTCCTGACGGACGAGTGGTTTTTATTGACAACGCTATTCCCGGCGATGTGATTGACGCACAAACCTACCAAAAAAGAAAAGCTTTTTACAAAGCCAAACCTATTCGGTTTATTTCTTATTCCGATAAACGCGTTGCACCGGAAAAACAAGATTTAGATTATTGGGGCGTTGCACCTTGGCAAAATATGAAATATGAATTTCAGCTTTATTACAAGCAAAAAGAAGTTGAAAATAATTTAAAACGTTTAGGTGGAATTGAATTACCAGAAATCAACCCCATCATCGGGAGTGAGAAAAAACATTTTTATCGTAATAAAATGGAATATACTTTTAGCGATAAACGTTGGTTTACCGAAGAAGAAATTTCAAGTGAAAAAAAATTTAGCGATAAAGAAAAAAATGCTTTGGGTTTTCATGTTCCCGGAATGTGGGATAAAGTAATCAATATTGAAATGTGTTATTTACAAAAAGACCCGAGTAATGCAATTCGAAATGAAATTCGCGATTTTGCTTTACAACATAATTTAAGTTTTTTCAACCTTAAAAAACAAGAAGGACTTTTACGTACTTTGATGATTCGCACCTCTACAACAGGAGATTTAATGGTGTTAATTCAGTTTTTTTATGAAGATAAAGAAAAACGAGAGTTATTATTAAACTTTATTGCTGAGCGTTTTCCTGAAATCACTTCTTTGCTTTATGTCATCAATCCTAAAGGAAATGACACCATTTATGATTTAGAGATAAAAACTTATAAAGGAAAAAACTATATCTATGAAGAAATGGAAAATTTGCGTTTTAAAATAGATGCCAAATCTTTTTATCAAACCAATTCAGAGCAAGCTTATGAACTTTATAAAGTAACTCGAGATTTTGCAAATATAACCTCCTCAGATGTAGTTTATGATTTATACACCGGAATTGGAACCATTGCTCAATTTGTGGCAGAAAACGCAAAAAAAGTAGTGGGCATAGAATCTGTTCCAGAAGCTATTGAAGCCGCCAAAGAAAATGCAAAAGAAAATAAAATTTCCAATACAGATTTTTTTGCCGGAGATATGCGAAAAATATTTACAGATGATTTTATAACTCAACACGGAAAACCCAATATTGTAATCACCGATCCGCCAAGAGTAGGAATGCATAAAGATGTAGTAAAACAATTGCTGAAAATTCAACCTCATCGCATTGTGTATGTGAGTTGTAATTCTGCTACACAAGCCCGAGATTTGGCACTTTTAGATGAAAAATATAAAGTTACCAAAGTTCAACCGGTTGATATGTTTCCGCAAACTTATCATATAGAAAATATAGTTTGTTTAGAAAAACGCTGATGAAAAAACACCATCTTATCATAATCGGAATTTTATTTTTGTTGACAAGCTGTCAACACAATGATATTTGCACAGAAAATCAACCTGCTACGCCAAAATTAGTGATTAAATTTTATGATTATGATTTTCCTGATCACTTAAAAGCAGTAGATAATTTTAATGCAAAAGAAATCAATTCCGAAGAATTTTATTATGAAAACAATAAAAGTGACACCATAGTTAAGATCCCTTTACAAACCACTGAAAATCAAACTATTTATTATTTTGTAATTCATAAAGATCAAGAAGAAGAGGAAGAGAAATCTCAACAAATTATATTTAATTACACCACAGAAGAAATTTATATCAATCGTCCTTGCGGATTTAAAAATACTTTTGCTGATTTTCAAGTAGATTTAATTGAAGAAAACCCGGAAGATTGGATAAAAGATATAGAAATCCCTCACGAAAACACCATTGATGATGAAAACACTACACATTTATATATTTATCATTAATTTATTTTTAGGAGGTATTTTTATCGGATTCTCACAAGAAGAAAATTCGATGGAACAAAAACCTGATTCTATCTTTTATCAAGAAAGATATGGAATAAGGATTGGAACCGATTTAAGCAAACCTATTCGTTCTTTATTGGATAATAAATATAATAGTGGTTTTGAAATTAAAGGAGATTTCCGCTTAACAAAAAGATTATTTCCCGCCATAGAAATCGGTTATGAAGATTTTGATTATGACGAAAATAATTTTAACGCCAATTCTGCCGGAGGATTTACAAAATTAGGAGTAAATTATAATGCCTACGAAAATTGGTTAGGTATGCAAAATGAAATTTATGTGGGATTGAGATATGGTTTTTCTACTTTTTCTCAAACAATTTTTGATTATACTATTTATGATTTAGATCATTACTTCCCGCCTGATCATCATCAAATCAATCAGAAATTTAAAAACTTAAATGCCCATTGGGTAGAGCTCCAAGTTGGACTAAAAGCTGAAGTTTTACAAAATCTTTATTTAGGATTTCACGTTGAAGTAAAGCGAATTATCACAGAAAAAGAACCGAATAATTTTGAAAACTTATGGATTCCCGGTTATAACAGAAAATATGCTGACAGTCCTTTTGGTGTGGGTTGGGGATATTCAATTTCTTATTTGATTCCCATCCTTAAAAAAGATAAAATAGAAAGATTAAAGTAAAAAAAACCGCCTTTTTTAGAGACGATTTTTTTTCATAATATATTTTTAAAATGTTTTTTACACATTAAATCTAAAGTGGATTACATCTCCATCTCCTACAATATAATCTTTTCCTTCTACTCCTATTTTTCCTGCCTCTCTGGCATTTGCTTCACTTTCATACTTTACGAAATCATCATATTTAATCACTTCTGCTCTGATAAATCCTTTCTCAAAATCAGTATGAATCACTCCTGCTGCTTGAGGTGCTGATGCCCCCACAGGAATTGTCCAAGCGCGAACTTCTTTTACACCTGCGGTAAAATAAGTTTGCAAATTCAGTAATTTATAAGCCGAACGAATCAACTTAGAAGATCCGGGTTCGTCCAAACCTATATCTTCCAAAAACATTTGTCTTTCTTCATAATCTTCTAACTCAGCGATATCTGCCTCAACTCCAACAGCCAAAATCAAAACTTCTGCGTTTTCATTTTTCACTGCTTCCTTAACACGTTCTACATGAGCATTTCCTGAAACAGCTGATTCTTCTTCCACATTACATACATACAACACCGGTTTATCCGTCAACAATTGTAAAGGTTTTACAAAATCTTTTCGGTCATCTTCAGGAATTTCTATCGCACGAACAGAAGTTCCGGATTCTAAACCGGTAACCACTTTAGACAACACAGCATCTTCTTTTTGTGCATCTTTATCTCCGGTTCTGGCTGCACGTTTTACACGATCAAGCTTTTTCTCTACCGTTTCTAAGTCCTTTAATTGCAATTCAATATCGATAGTTTCTTTATCTCTGATCGGGTCAACACTTCCATCTACATGAACCACATTATCATCTTCAAAACAACGCAAAACATGAATAATCGCATCTGTTTCTCTGATATTTCCTAAAAACTGATTTCCTAAGCCCTCTCCTTTACTGGCTCCTTTCACCAAGCCTGCAATATCTACAATTTCAACTGTAGCTGGTAAAACCCTTTCCGGCTTCACTAAAGACTCTAACTTTTTTAAACGCGGATCAGGAACAATTACCACTCCTATATTTGGCTCAATGGTACAAAAAGGAAAGTTTGCACTTTGTGCCTCCGCATTAGACAAACAATTAAATAAAGTAGATTTTCCTACATTTGGAAGTCCGACAATTCCTGCTTTCATAGTTCTTTCATTTAAAGAATTTGCAAAGATAAAAAATGTTTTGGTGATTTTATTTTAAATATCTATCATATTAATTATTATTCTCTAAAAAAGAAGTTGCTAAAATCGCTGTTGATACTATAAGAAAATTAAAAATTTCAAGCATAGAAAAGCTTATTTTTGTTTGTTTTGATGAAGAAAATTATAAGCTCTATTAGAACATAAATTAGTATTATTCTAATTCTCCGTTATACATGGATTTTATAATCCCATCAGCCAATCCGATTTTTGGAACATAAATTTTTCTTGATCCGCTCCAATTCATAGCTGATAAATATATTTTTGTGGCCGGAATAATTACATCTGCACGATCGAGTTTCATCTCTAACTGAGCTATTCTTTCTTCATAACTCAATGTTTGCAGCATTTGATAATAAGAATTAAGGTAGGTATAAGTCAAAGGTTTTCCGCGTTTACGTCCGCTATTTTTAAAAATATGATTGATGTTTCCTCCCGAACCAATCATGCGAATAGATTTAAACCTTGAAGTATTTTTTCTTATCCATTCCTCTGCAATCTTCCACATTTTCGGGTTAAAAGTGTTGTTTAAAACGCGAACAGTTCCTAATTCAAAAGATTTTGAAGCCAAGGTTTTTCCTTTAGAAAAAACTGTCATTTCCGTGCTTCCTCCTCCTACATCAACATATAAATAGGTTTTATCTGATTGAATTAATTCTCTTAAATCTGTTTTTGCGATAATAGCTGCTTCAAGTTCACCATTGATTACTTCTATTTCAATTCCTGTTTTCTTTTTAATTTGTTGAGTTATTTCTATTTTATTTTCTGCTTCACGCATGGCAGAAGTTGCATAAGCTTTATATTTATCTACGTTATTAGCTTTCATCAACAACTTAAAAGCCTGCATAGTTTCCAGCATTCTAATACTGTTTTTTTCTGATATTTTTCCTTTTACAAAAACATCATCTCCCAATCTTATGGGCACACGAACCAATGATGTTTTCTTATATTGAGTAGGATAATCTCCTATTTCAATAATATTTTTCACTAATAATCTGACAGCATTTGAACCTATATCTATAGCAGCATAACGTGTAACTTCCACAAAAGAGTAACTTTTAAATTTTTATTATTGTTTTAATTTATCTTTATAATAATCATAAGTGGCAAATTGACTTCTAATTTTAGGTAAATTATTTGTACGATAGGCATTTTCTTCTGCTGAAGAAAAATCTCTTGCTTTTACATTATCATTCCAACAAATATCAAAAGTATCTAATAATTCTTGTTGAATATCTTTTTGATAAATCGGACAAGCCACTTCAACACGATAATCTAAATTTCTCATCATTAAATCTGCAGAAGAAATATAAAATTTTGGATTTCCTGCATTTTCAAAAATATAAAGCCTTGGATGCTCCAAATATCGATCAACAATACTGATGGCTTCTATGTTTTCACTTAATTCCGGCACACCGGGAATCAAACTATTTATTCCTCTGACAATCATTTTTATCTTTACTCCTGCTTTTCCAGCTTCATATAATTTATCAATAATTTCATAATCCGATAAACTATTTACTTTAATTTTTATTCCAGAGGGCAAACCCATTTTAGCATTGGCAATTTCTTGATTTATCAATTTCTCAAAACGAGATCTGGTGTAATGCGGAGAAACTATTAAATGTTTATATTCTTGAACTTTATAATTGGTTTCAAAAAAATCAAATAGCTTTTCTACATCTTTTAAAATCTCTTGATTTGCCGTAAACAAGCTGTAATCTGTATAAACTTTTGCTGTATTTTCATTGAGATTTCCGGTGCTGACAAATCCATATCTTTTTATTCCTTCTTCTTCTAAACGCTCAATCACACAAGTTTTGCTGTGTACTTTTAATCCTTTTACGCCAAAGATTAAACGCACGCCTTCTCTTTGTAATTGCTCTGCGTAATTGATATTGTTAGCTTCATCAAATCTTGCTCTTAATTCTATTACGGCGGTGACTTTTTTTCCGTTTTTCACTGCATTTATCAAAGATCCGGCAATGTGAGAAAATTCCGCTAAACGATAAATTGTAATTTTTATAGATTGTACTTTTGGATCTATAGCTGCTTCTCGTAAAAGTCTTACTGTATAAGAAAAAGTATGATAAGGAACATATTGTAAAAAATCTCTTTCAGAAACCTGTTGCAACAAACTTCCCTCCATTTTAAATCCTGCAATGGGTAAAGCTTCAAAAGTAGGATACAACAATTCTTTTGCACCTAAATCAGGAAAATTCATATAATCTTTTCTGTTGTGATATCTTCCTCCGGGAATTATACTGTCAAAATCATCAATTTTCATCTTAGAAAGCAAAAACTGTAAAATATCTTGCTCAATTTGTTCATCATAAACAAATCTCACTGTTTGCCCTTCTACTCTTCCTTTTACGCTGCTCATCAATTTTTCGATATAACTTTTATTCATATCTCCATCGATATTTAATTCCGCATCTCGCGTAATTTTTATCATATGAGCAGAAATACTTTCATAATTAAATATGCTGAAATAACCCTGAAGATTAAAACGTATTAAATCATCAAGAATCATTACATATTTTTTTTCTCCTTCGTTTGGCAAAACCACAAAACGCTCTACATCTCTGGGGATTTCTATTAGAATATATTTTTTTTCTTGATCAGTTTTATCTTTTAAAACCATTTTCACGGCCAGATAAGCCATATTATCTTTTAAACGGGGAAGTTTTTCCAAATCGTTTAAAATAATTGTCGCCAAAGCCGGACTAACTTTTTGCAGAAAATAATCTTTCAGAAACTTAGCTTGTTTATCATTTACTTCATTTTCATTGATCAGAAAAATATCATGTTTTTTTAAATCTCGATGGATATTATCTAAGATTTTTAAACTCGTGTTTTGTTGTTCAATCACAATTTCTGTGATGCGCTTCATCAATCTGTCTGCTTCAAAACCACCCAAAGTTTTTGTTCCTTTTCTTCCGGATTGCTGAATGCGTTTTACGGTGGCGTATCTCACTCTAAAAAACTCATCAAGATTATTAGAAAAAATTCCTAAAAATCTCAACCGTTCTAAAAGTGGAACACGCTCATCTGCAGCTTCTTGCAAAACTCTTGCATTAAACTGCAACCAACTGATTTCTCGATTGATATATCTATCTTTATATTTCATAAAGTTTGTTTTCTCTGTCGAAAATTATTCTTTTTTATGGAGCTAATCTGGTGATTTTCCAATTTTCTTTTTCTTTTTTATATTGAAATCTATCATGCAAACGATTAGGACGACCTTGCCAAAATTCTATTATTGTAGGACGAATAAGATATCCTCCCCAAAAATCAGGACGTTTTACATGTTGATTTTCAAATTCTTTTTCTAACTCTTTTTGACGATTTTCAAGAGTTTCTCGGTTTTCTATAGCTTGACTTTGATGAGAAACCCAAGCTCCAAGTTGGCTTCCTCGCGGACGAGTTTTAAAATATTCATCTGAAGCTTCTGCTGATAGTTTTTCTGCTATTCCTCTAACAATCACTTGACGTTCTACTGCCGGCCAGAAAAAAGATAAAGAAACTTTTGGATTTTCAGCTATAGATTTTCCTTTATCACTTTTGTAATTCGTATAAAATACAAATCCTTTATCATTGAATTTTTTAAGTAAAACAATTCTATTCTGTGGAAATCCATCTGCATCAATAGTGCTTACGGTCATTGCATTGTTTTCAGATTTTACATCTATTTTTTCTACTTCATCAAACCATTTTTTAAATAATAACATCGGATTTTCTGTCAAGTTTTCTGTTGTCAAACTTGATTTTTCATAACTCATTCGGTGATAAGCAAGATTTTCTTCCATAACAAATAATTTATCCGCAATTTAAAGCAAAGCTCAACAAGAAAAAAGTAATTTTCAATTCAGAAATAAATAATTTTCTTAATTTCTGTTTCTATCTTTTTAACTATGATTTCTAAAACACAACTTAATGCTTATTTTAAAAGAATTAATTTCAATGGAAAACTTTCAACAGATTTAGAAACACTGCAAAAATTACAGTTTTTACATGTAAAACATATTCCTTTTGAAAATTTTAATCCGCTTTTTAAGATTCCGGTTTCTTTAGCATTAGAAAATATTTTTGAGAAATTGGTTTTAAGTAATCGAGGTGGATATTGTTTTGAACAAAATATTCTCTTTCTTGAAATTTTAAAATCTATTGGTTTTCAAGCATGTGGTTTAATGGGAAGAGTAATTTTAAGAAAACCTGTTCATCATATTTCTAAACGAACACATATGTTGATTTTAGTAAAAATTAAAAAGGAAAAATATATTTGTGATGTAGGTTTTGGTAGTCAAGTTTTAACTTCTCCTATTCTGCTTAATTCCACTTCAATTCAAAAAACAACACATGAAAACTATCGAATTCTTTCTTTAAATAAGAATTTTGTTTTGCAAGTTGAAATTCAAAAAGAATGGATTAATTTATATAAATTTGATTTACAAAAATGTTATGATGTAGATTATGCTTTGGCAAATTGGTACACTTCTGCAAACCCAAATTCTCATTTCACCAAAAAAATAATCACCACTCGAGTGGGAGAAAACTGCAGATATTTAATTCACAATAATAAATTTAAAATCCATTATCTAAACAAAAAATCTATCGAAGAAACTATTGGTAATATTCAGCATTTAAAAAATATTTTAAATACTTATTTTGCTCTTCCCCTACCGGAAACAGAAAATGCTGAACAAATCTTAACCGATATTTTGAAGAATTCTTAAAAAGGAAGGTCTATGCTTTCCGGATCTATAAATTCTTTGTTGTAAGGATTTTCCAAATAACTTAAAAAAGGTTTCTGGAATTGAATAATCTCTCCTTTTTCTATGCCATATACTTGCCAGTAATTAGATAATAATCTGGCATAAAAATCATCAGACCACAATCCATAAAGTGGTAATTCAGGATTGGTTTGCGTAATTGGAATAGATTCTATTTCTATTTTATCTTCTTCAATATGAAGTTGATGTTGAGGAATATATTGCAATAAATCTATGCGATAATGAAAGCGTGCATAAAGCTCTTCAAACTGAACCGGATGCAAGGTTTTTTCTTTTATTTTTTCTATCAATTCTTTTTCTGTTTCTTTTACCACCCCATTGTCTTGAAAACAAACTATAAATCCAAAACCATTTACCCCAAACTGAAAGGATAAGTTGATGATATCATCTCTAAAACTCAAAATATCTGCAGAATATTTCAGTGGAAAAGTAATAATACTCCAAGGTTTTTGTTTGCTAAAAGTGATGGGTTCAATCACCGATTGCAACATATGATGAAATTTCCCCAAACGATCTCTCAGTTTATGAGCCATTTCAAATGGTTTTCTCATTTGCTGATTTAGCTCCCACTCTCCCATCATTTCTAAATACAGCAATCCATAAACAATTCTTCCTGACCACTGAAAAAGAATAAGTTCATCTAATTCTTTAATCGCTTCATATCCTTGATCAAAAGCTTTTCTAAATTTCTCATCTACTTCTTCAAAAGCTTTTTTAACCCAAGGTGCACAAGGCAATTCCAACTCTTGGTAAGGCATCATTTTTGCTTTTGTATTTTGCATTAAAGCAATTTCTTCTTTACCAAAATCAAATTTTTCCATTAACCATTTCGGAAAAACGGTCATTTTATCGGTGGTTAAATCTCCGGATAAAAAACAGAAATGCTTATCAAAAATCATTTCTTTAAAAGGATTGAAAAGTTGTAATGCCATAGGTATTTTACGCTCAAAAAATTTGTTCGCAAAGATAGGAATACCTATCGAATTTAAATTGGCCTTATCTTTATTTTAAGAAGAGATAAGATTTTGTTTTCAGGAAAAACTAATAATCTGATAAGATTCCACCTAACAATCCTAAACTAAATATTCCTAAAAAAGAAAGTATAATTAATCCGTAAATAATCACCATAATGAGCAACATTCCTTTTGCCCAGTTTTTTTGATGTATATTTCCGCCTGCACTGAAAGCCCAAACCAAAAGTAGAATAACTCCTACAAGTGGTAATCCGGCAAGAAAAATATAAAGAGCATATTGACCGGGAGATAAAGGAGTAGTATCCATTCCCGGATATTTTTCTGTTTCAAATGTTTCCATAATATAATTTTATTGTTTTTGTTTTTCTAAAGCATATAAAGCAAAGCTGCTCAACCAATGACTTCCCATATAAGAATCATCATCTAAGATGTTTTCAAAAGAATGATGAAAATGTTGATCAGCTATACTTCTTAGATGTTTTAACTCCTGATATTTATTGGCTAAATCATATAAAATCCATGCTCTGCTGAAATTCAAACCATCTAAATGTACTAATTTTCCATCTTCTCGATCAGAAACTTCTCCGGGTTTTAGTTTAAAGTCTTTTTCTAATATTTCAGGCATAAACTTTTTTAACCAAGATTTAAATTCTTTTTCTGATAAAACTCTTTGCATAATATCAATTTCTTCAAGACAAGGTGAAAGAAAATCAAAACCTCCGGGTTCATAATTTATCGGACATTTTTTATCATGTAAATAATAGCTTTTTGCCCAGAATTTTATCAATTCTTTCAAATCTTTATCTTTTAGAGTTTCTGCATAATCATAAACAAAAACCAAAGCAAAAGCTGTATTTTGATGTTCTCCCACTCGAATAGGTTTGGTTAATTTTGGCAAGAATTCTTTGAAGTTCTCTACCATTAAATTCGTGAGTGGTTGTAAATTACTTTCTAATATATCAGAAATTTCATCATCCCAAGTATGGATTTCTTCGGCAAGTTTAAGCAGCCAAGCCCATCCATAAGGTCGTTCAGAACTCCGATGTGCTTCTGCTTTAAAATAATTAACTTCTTTACGAATATTTTCTTTTGAAATATTTGCTAAAAGTTTTTCTTTTATTTCTTCTGCTTGGGCTAATTCCGGAAATTCTTTTAACAATCGAATTAAAGCCCAATGCCCATGAACACTTGAATGCCAATCAAAACAACCATAAAAAGCAGGATGTAAACTTTGTGGTTCTTCTAAATTGGTAGCAGAAGAAATTACATGATCTAATTTGTTAGGGTATTGCATTTGAATACAATCTAAAGGTAGTTTTGCCAGATTTTCTGCATTTTCTAAATGTAAAAAAACACTGTCTTTCGTTATGATTTTCTCTTGCTCTTCAGCAGTTGAATCTTCTTTAGTAAGTGTGTCTTTTATTGTTTCTTCTACAATTGTGTCTTTTTTTATTTGATTATCTTGATTTGAAGCTGACTCTTTACAAGCAGCAAACAAAATCAACAGTAATAATCCTTTTAATATTTTCATGATTAAATATATTTTGAATGATATAGTTATGAAGAATAATTATTTAAAAAAACTTATTTATCCTAACCAACCTTCTCTATCTAAACTTCTATATTGAATTGCTTCACTGATATGACTACCTTCAATGTTTTCTTTTTGTTCTAAATCAGCTATAGTTCTGGAAACTTTTAAAATTCTATCATAAGCTCTTGCAGAAAGTTTTAATCTTTCCATTGCTGTTTTTAATAATGTTTTACTATTCTCATCCAATTTACAAAATGCTCTGATTTGTTTTACTCCCATTTGAGCATTATGATGAATATTTTGAAAATCTTTAAAACGTTGAGTTTGAATTTTTCTTGCTTTAGTTACCCGATCTCGAATTACAGTACTGGGTTCTCCACGACGATCATCGCTGAGTTTATCAAAAGGAACAGGGGTAACTTCAATATGTATGTCAATTCTATCTAAAAGCGGACCGCTAATTTTCCCTAAATATCTTTGAATTTCTGCAGGAGAAGAAACTCTTGGAGAATCCGGATCATTAAAATATCCACTCGGACTGGGATTCATGCTGGCAACCAACATAAAACTTGCCGGATAAGTAACTGTAAATCTTGCTCTGGAAATGGTTACTTCTCTATCTTCCAAAGGTTGGCGCATTACTTCTAAAACACTTCTTTTAAACTCCGGTAATTCATCTAAAAACAATATCCCATTATGCGAAAGAGAAATTTCTCCGGGTTGAGGGTAAGTTCCTCCTCCCACCAAAGCAACATCGGAAATAGTGTGATGTGGACTTCTGAAAGGTCTTCTTGTCATTAATCCGAAATCGTTTTTTATTTTTCCTACCACACTATGAATTTTGGTGGTTTCCAAAGCTTCATCCATTGTCATCGGAGGCAAAATAGTGGGCAAACGTTTTGCAATCATAGTTTTTCCTGCTCCGGGCGGACCGATCAAAATAATATTATGCCCTCCTGCTGCAGCAATTTCCATACAGCGTTTAATAGATTCTTGGCCTTTTACATCTGCAAAATCTAAATGATTATCCTCCAAAGTAGAATTGAATTCTTTTTGAGTATCTACAATGGTTCTTTTTAATTCTTTTCCGAAATTAAAAAAGTCAATCACATCTGTGATATGTTCTATTCCATAAACTTCTAAATCTTCTACAATTGCGGCTTCTTTTGCATTTTGGTGAGGTAATATAAACCCTTTAAAACCTTCTTCTTTAGCTTTGATTGCAATAGGCAGAGCTCCTTTTATAGGTTGTAAACTTCCATCTAAAGAAAGTTCTCCCATAATAATATAATCTTCTATGTTTTCCGCTTTTATTTGTCCGGATGCAGTTAAAATTCCCAGAGCTAAAGTTAAATCATAAGCAGATCCTTCTTTATGCAAATCTGCCGGAGCCATATTTAAAGTTATTTTTTTACCAGGTAATTTATAGCCGGTATTTTGTAAAGCTGCTTCAATTCTAAAACTACTTTCTTTAATTGCATTATCCGGCAGACCCACCAAATGATAACCTATCCCTTTAGCAACATTTACTTCTACGGTTATTGTTGTTGCCTCTATTCCAAAAACAGCACTCCCATAAACTTTTACTAACATAGATTAATTTTTTCTTAAATATAATTCAAAAAATATTAATGAAATAATTAATCAACAAAAAGTATATGAAATAAGCTTTCTTTTATGCATTTAAAAGTAGAAAAACTATCACTTCAACAAAAATTATCTCAATGTTAAAAAGCTTTGCTTATTGGGTTTTAATTATATTTTAATTTATGATTCTTACAATCTTTCAAAACAAGGGAGTTATTATTTTAAACATAATCATTTCCTAAAAACATAAACGTTTTTTTGTAAAAAAGTTTCATTTCTCATTTTTAAAAAAATATTCTGATAAAAAACATAAAATCATTTTTATGTTTTTGACAAAAACTGTATTTTCAGAGATTAATAGCTGTTTAAACCTCTAATTACATAAACTCTTTTGAATGTAGTACTATGAAAAAAAAACCGAAAACATATTATTATTTATTTTTTTTATTTTGCTATAGTTTATGTTTTCAAAAAATTCATGCGCAGAAATTTAATAAAGCATTAGCTACTCCTATTTGTTCTACCCAAACAATTCCTTTAAGCACACCGGAATATTCAGAACTCGAGATTTATCCTTGTGGAAGGTTTTCACCACCAGAAGGTCTTGGTAGTCTTGTGCCTCGCCCACCTTTATCACCTTATTTAGAATTTTATTATGTGGTTATTCAATCAGGAAGTACATTTACTTTTGAAATCACTCCTGATCAAGAAGTAAATTATGATTTTGGAGCTTTTATAAATCCGAACTGGGATAATTTAGAATTAATTCCCGCTTTAGATAGAAGAGGTTCTATGAATGACCCCCTTATAGCTGACGAAGAAGAAGAACAACTTTTTTCCCCCGACCTATACACCACCGGATTATCTTTGCATGTCGATAATCATTGTAGAGATGATGTGGGAAAACTCGGTGATCCTTCTCCGGGAATGGCAAGATATTTTGATGTAGAGCCTGGAGATGAAATCCTAATCGTCCTTGACCGAACAAACCCAATAGAAAGCAGTTACACAATTGAATTCGGCGGAGATGCGGTTTTGGAATGTAAAATTGTAGGTGGCGACTATTTTATATGTGTAGAAGATGATGTTTTATCTGCAGACTTTCTTTTAGAAGAAATTTTAACAGATATTGAAGAAGATTTTCCCGATTCCAATTTTTCATTTTATGAAAATATAGATGATGCTATCAATGGAACAGGATCGCCTATAGTATTTCCTTATTCGATAGATTATAATGATGGTGAGTCCACAGAAATATTCGGAAGAGTGGAAGACAGCCTCGGAAACTTAGAAATTGTTCTCCATATAAACCTTTATTTAAGTAAGATTCCTGAACTGTTGACAACCGAAACAATAAATATAGACCCTATCTGTGATGATGGAGCAGGAAAAGCCATAGTTCATTTAAATCGTTATGAAGATTTATTTATATCTGACGAAGATGATACTATTCGTGCTCGTTTTTATGCAGGTGAAGAAGCTTATGAAAACGGTGATTTTATTGAAGATCCTACTTATTATGAAGCAGAAAACAATCAAACTATAATTATTGAAGCTTATGATACTTTTAGTGGTTGTGTCTCTAATGAAATTGCACGATTAAAAGTAAACTTGGAAGAATCCCCTAATGCAGATTTATCAGATTATCACGAATATGTAATTTGTGCTGATCCGGAAGGTATTTTAGATGATTCACTTACTTCAGTGCTTGTGGATACAGAGCTCTCTGAAGAAAATCATGATTTCACCTGGATATTTAGAGAATATGAAAACGCCTATTCCGGAGATACTTTATCATCAACAGCACCAGATTTATTGATTGATTCTCCGGGTTTTTATTCTGTAGTAATTACTAAAAAAGAAGGTATCCGCTGTGAACAAACAATTAACTTTACCATTGAAGAATGGGAAGCACCTGTATTCAAAGTAAAAACTACACGTCAATCTTTTGAAAAGAAGAATGGAATTTTAGTATATGATGTTGATGGATACGGAGCTTTTATATTTAAAGTTGATGATGGAGATTGGCAAGCACTACAAGCAAACAGAGAGTTAATTTTTGAAAATATAGAACCAGGATCTCATTTGGTTTATGGCAAAAGTATTGCCGGATGCGGAGAATTAGTTCTACCGATTACTATCTTAGGTTATCCCGATTTTTTCACGCCAAATGGAGACGGGATTAATGACACTTGGAATATCATTGGATTAGAAGAACAATCTGATGCTGTAATTTATATTTTTGATCGCTACGGGAAACTACTCACACAATTTAGTCCCGATCAAGAAGGATGGGATGGAACTTTCCAAGGTAAAAAAATGCCTCCAAATGATTATTGGTTTAAGATTGAATTCAAAGAAACCATAATAAATGAAGATAATTCAACAATCTATCAGCCTACTGTTTATACCGGTCATTTCACACTGAAGCGTTAAACAATAAACGAATTATAAGCAAGGAAATATTTTTCACTTCCTCATACCATATATAAAAAACAGTCCTTTTTATTTTTCTGATCTAAAAAATATAAGTTCTTCTTAAAAACGAAACTTTAAACTTCATATTTCACTCCACACTTTTTAAGATGGTATTTTGAATACTATACTATCTTAAAGATCAAATAGACATCCTTACCAAATTTTATAATTAGAGATAAAACAGACACATTATAAGGAACGCTATCGCGTTGAATACCGATAAAACTATAAGGGACACTACTTTAATAAGTAGAAGAAGTAAGAGTTAAAAAAAACAAAGCATATAAAAAAAGCCTTTCAAGTTGTTACTCAAAAGGCTTTTGATTAAAGATGGGCGGTGGCATACTCTTCCGCGTTAGCAGTACCATCTGCGCTGACAGGCTTAACTTCTTTGTTCGGAATGGAAAA
>JAJYSY010000038.1 GCA_021793375.1 Bacteroidota bacterium
AGAATAGGGGCAAGAAGAATTATAAATAGTATTAATGAAAATATCAATACTGGATTTTGTAAAGGCAATTCAAAATGCGCTAATAATTGTTCTAAAAAACTTTGATTCATAAGATCAAGAATAAATTAAACGGCTAAAAATAAATAATTCTACTTCAATAAAACTTAAAGTTTCATTTAATCAGCAAAAAAAATAGAAAATTTAATATTCTTTGTTAAAAATAGCCTAATAAGACGAAAAATATAGGCATTCATTTTATGTTTTTCACTATTTTGCCGGCTAAATTTCAGATTTATGAGAAATAGAATATTAAAAACTACTTTTGCTTCTTTCGGAGCAGCAGCTTTATTGGTGAGCTGTGGACCGGCTTTAAAAAATTTAAAGCATGAACCTTTAAAAAATGATGTTTCCGGAATGCCGGAAAAACAAGTAAAGCTGGAAGAAGAACAGCTGAAAGATTGGCCTCATATGAATATGGTTTCTGATACTGTTCCGGGAATCAGTACTAAAAAAGCTTATGAAGAAATTATTAAAAATCACAAAGGAAAAACCGTAATTGTAGGAGTTTTGGATTCCGGAGTAGATGTGCATCATGAAGATTTAGTAGATGCTTTATGGATTAATGAAAAAGAAATTGAAGGAAACGGAATCGATGATGATGGAAATGGATATATAGATGATATTTATGGTTGGAATTTCTTAGGAGATGCTGTTCATGATAATTTGGAGTTTGTAAGAATTCTAAAAAAACTTCAACCTAAATATAAAGGAAAATCTGAAGAAGAAATCAGCGCTGCAGATCAAGAAGAATATGAATTATATCTGAGTGCTAAAGAAGAATACGAGAAAGAAGAAAAAGAAGCAAATCAGATTATCAAACAAATCGAACAAAACAAAGGACAATATCAGCAAACTAAAACCATGTTGACTGCTGCTGTTGATTTGGTTAAAAAAGCTTCAGACTTAGATAATTTAACGCTTGAAGATATTGAAAAAATTGAATCTGATGATAACGACGTCAATCAAGCCAAAGGATTATTGAGCAATATGATGCTGCAAGCCGGAGCTGATAATACAGAAGAAATCATCAAAGAATTAGACAATGCTGATGAGCAAATGGAATCTGCTGTAGAATATTATCAAGACAAGCTTAAATATCATTTGAATTTAGAATATGACGGTCGTGAAATTGTAGGAGATGATGTTGATGATATCAATGATAATGTATATGGAAACAATGATGTTACCGGACCAACAGAAGATAAAGACGATATTTTACACGGAACTCACGTAGCCGGAATTATAGCTGCTGTAAGAGATAATGATATCGGAATGGACGGTGTGGCTTCAAATGTTCAAATTATGTCTTTAAGAGCTGTTCCTGATGGAGATGAATATGATAAAGATATTGCTTTAGGAATTCGTTATGCAGTTGATAATGGCGCCAAAATTATCAATATGAGTTTCGGAAAATATTTTTCTACACATCCTGAATGGGTAAATGATGCCATAAAATATGCTGCAGAACATGATGTTTTATTGGTAAAAGCTGCCGGAAACGACAGCAAAGATTTAGATGAAAACAGAGTTTATCCTAATGACCAGTGGCCGGGACAAGAAGAAGAAATTGCAGATAACGTAATTGTAGTAGGAGCTTTAAGTCCTTCTTATGGAGAAAATTTAGTAGCTCCGTTTTCTAATTATGGAAAGAAAAACGTTGATGTTTTTGCTCCGGGAGTTCAAATTTGGGCAACTACTCCTTTAAACAAGTATAAATTCTTACAAGGAACTTCAATGGCTGCACCTGAAGTAGCGGGAATTGCTGCGGTAATTCGTTCTTATTTCCCAAAATTAACTGCTGCACAAGTAAAACAAGTTATTATGGATAGCGGTATTAAAACAGATCAAGAAGTTATTTTAGGAGAAAATCAAGACATCAAAAAACCTTTTTCTGAAGCTTCAGTTTCAGGAAGAATGGCTAACCTTTACAATGCTTTAATTATGGCAAGCAAAATGTAATAAAAGCTAAAATAAATATATTTAAAAGCTGTTTTCTGAAATTGAAAACAGCTTTTTTTATTATAAATTCGTTCCTTTAGAATCCGGAGAAAACAACTTTCTCATTTCGCTGGCATTTCTTATCTGCACATATTTATTGCCATTTACAGCAATAGGATAAACTAATATTTCAGGATTTTTTTCAATTAATTTCAACGCATCTTTAGTCGATAAATCTACTTTTTCTTTACCGAAAATATTCTTAAATACATTATGATTTTGATCAATTAAATCCAAGATTTCTAAATTCATTGCATCGGCAATTTTTGTCCATTCTGTTCCTGAAACTTTATTTTTAGCAACATTGATGGCCAATAAATCTGCTTTTGTTGCTTTTGCGGCAGCATAAGTCTTTTTACCTAATTCATTTTTAGAATTATAATATAAAGTAATTTGTTTTTTATCTCGATTAGAATTTTGCATAAATTTCAATTTTAAAAATATTTTATCATATCAAATCTACATAATAGCTATATAAAATAAGATATTTTAACACTATTAATTTAATATTTGTTTTTATAATTTTCCGAAGTAATAACAAAATCCATAAAAGTTATAATTTTCTTTATGTTTAAATAAGTAGCAAAACATATTGCTTATCTTTAGCTGTTATAAATTGTTTTTACATGATTAATTTCATCAAAATTGCTGCTTTTACTTATCCGCATGAATATGCGGTTTTAAAACTGGTTTTAGAGCAAAATGAGATCCGTTTTTTCTTCCAAAATGAAACTGTAATAGGAATTATTCCTTTTTACTCAAATGCGTTAGGAGGCATATTCTTAAAAGTTCATCCGGAAGATGAAGAAGAAGCAAAGAAAATCCTCAAACAATTTCAAGAAGGAAATCTTCATATCGTATAAAAAATTGTTATCCACATTTATTATACTATTATCTTTCTTTCTTTAAAATTTAAAAAAATAAATATAGATAATGATTGGCTGTGAATAGAGGTATAAAAAGTGAAGTGAATATTTTGAAATTAGTTTAATGAAGAATAATCAACAAAATAAAAATAAATTGTGGATAGTAAGTTCTTTAAAATCAAGATATTTAATATTATTATCTACACTTGTTAACAATATAATTTTTTATAAAAGTTAATAAAATCATTAAAAAATGACTGTTGATAACTTTAAAAAGGCTGTGAATAAATCGGAAGTAAAAACCAGAGTTATATTTTGGAAATCATAAAAAAGTGTATAGCTGAAATAATTTTTTAATTTTCAAAATAAAGTTTTCAAAAGAAATTAAAACTTATTCACATCGGTGGTTAATTTTAAATGCTTGATAATGAAGCTTTCCTTTTTTACAATTCACAATCCTATATTTTTTATTTAATATATTGATTTTAAATGTTTTATAATGTTTTTTAAAAAAAACAATCAACTAAATTATAGGGAATAATACCCAGCTAAACTGCAATGCTTATATTTGTATAAAATACAAATCTTCAATTATGAAAATCGCTATAGGAAACGATCACGCCGGAACAGAATACAAAAAAATAATAGTAGAAAAACTTCAAGAAAAACAAATTGAAGTCAAAAACTACGGAACAGATGAAAATGAGAGTGTAGATTATCCTGATTTTATTCATCCGGTTGCAAATGCAGTAGAAAAAAAAGAAGTAGATTTTGGAATTGTGATTTGCGGTAGTGGAAACGGAGCTTCCATGACAGCAAATAAACACCAAGGAATTCGTTGTGCTTTATGTTGGAATGAAGAAATTACCGCTTTGGCAAGACAACATAATAACGCTAATATATTAAGTCTTCCTGCAAGATTTATTTCTATAGAGCAAGCCAAAAAAATGGTAGATATATTTTTAGAAACAAAATTTGACGGAGGAAGACATGAAAAAAGAATTGAAAAAATGCCCTGTGCTTAAATTTATAATTTCATGTCTTTTTTAAAGATAGAAGAAAAACAATTTTCAGAATTGTCCACTTTAGAGTTGTATGAAATTCTTCAACTCAGATCTGCTGTTTTTGTAATTGAACAAGATTGTATTTATCAAGATATTGACGGAAAAGATGATCAAGCCATACATATTTTAGGAAAAATAGACGATAAAATAATTGCTTACGCGCGTTGTTTTGCTCCGGAAATTTATTTTAAAGAAGCTGCAATAGGTAGGGTAGTGGTAGATCAAAATTTCAGAAAAAGAAAAATAGCTCATCAAATTATGGAAAAAGCTATTTCTGTCATAGCAGAAAATTATCAAACTTCAACCATAAAAATTTCTGCTCAACAATATCTTATCGATTTTTATGCTTCTCATGGATTTAAAACCATCGGAAAAGGATATTTAGAAGATGGAATTCCACATGTAAATATGCTTAAAAATTGAAATTTACTTTTGTAAAAATCAATTTCAAATTATTGTATTGGTAAGTTTTTATAATTATTGTAACTTTAGTGGTTATTCTCTGTAAATTAGAAGGATGAGTAAATACAATAATATCATTGCAAAACTGGAAAAGTTCTATAAAAAATTCTATATAAATGAATTATTAAAAGGAGCTATTTTATTTTTTGCCATAGGTTTTTTATATTTTTTACTAACTGTTTTCTTAGAATATTCTTTTTGGCTAAATCAAAAAGGAAGATTGATTTTATTTTGGCTTTTTATAGCTGTAGAAATTGGATTATTTATAAGATTTATTCTCTATCCAATATTTAAACTTTTAAAAATTACCAAAGGAATTTCTTATGAAGAAGCCGCAGAAATTATAGGAAAACATTTTCCTGAAGTCAATGATAAATTACTCAATATTCTTCAACTTAAAAAAGTAGGAGAACAAGAAAATTCTGAATTATTATTTGCCGGTATAGACCAAAAAGCAGCAGAATTACAACCCATTCCTTTTCAAATTGCCATTGATTTTAAAAGTAATTTACCTTATTTAAAATACGCTGCAATTCCTGTAGTTTTATTTTTACTTATTTGGATTTCCGGAAAATCTAATCTTTTTTCAGACAGTTATACAAGAGTGGTAAATTATCAGCAAGTATATGAACCCCCGGCGCCTTTTTCTTTTTATGTATTGAATGAAAATTTAAAAACCAATGAAAATGAAGATTTTAAATTAAAAGTTCATACCCAAGGAGAAATTATTCCCGATGAGGTAAAAATCAATTATCAAGGAAAAGAATATTTATTAAACAAAGAAAAAAATGGTGAATTCACCTATAATTTTGAAGGAATAAAAGAAAACACAACATTTCATTTAACCGGAAATGCAGTGCGATCAAGAGCTTATGAATTAGAAATCATCAATACGCCAAAATTATTGGATTTTGAATTGAATTTAAAATATCCTGCTTATCTCAACAAAGTAGATAAAACCATAAAAGGAACAGGAAATATCACCATTCCTGAGGGCACAGAAATCACTTGGAATTTAAATACAGAATTTACAGAAAAAGTAAAATTAGAATTACCAGATACCATTTTAAACTTTTCTGCTCAACAAGATAAATTTCATTTGACAAAGAATTTTTATAAAAATACCGCTTATCAAATCTCTACTTCAAACAAGAATTTAGAAGATTTTGAAAAACTGACTTATCAGCTTAAAGTGATAAAAGATGAGTTTCCGGAAATTAAAATGCAAATGAAAAAAGATACTTTAGACGAGGAAAAAATGTATTTCCGCGGACAAGTTTCTGATGATTATGGTTTGCAAAAATTAGAATTGGTTTTTTATGAAGAAGGAGAAGAAAATAAAAAACAAACCAGAAATATTGCTGTTAGTAAAAGTAATTTTGATGAATTTTTATATGTTTTTCCGGATACGCTTCAACTAAAAAAAGGAACTTCTTATGAGTTGTATTTTCAAATTTTTGACAATGATGGGATAAATGGATCAAAAGTTGCTAAAAGTGAAACATTTACCTACAGAAAACACACTGATGAAGAACAAGAAAGAAAACAATTAGAAGATCAGAAAGAATCTCTTCAAGGAATGCAAGAATCTTTAGAACAATTAAAATCTGCTGATGAATTATTTGAAGAACTGGATAAAATGCAAAAAGAAAAAAACAGTTTGAATTATAATGAGCGAAAAAAGTTTGAAGATTATATGCAAAAAGTTCGTCAGGATAATGAACAAATGAAAAATTATACAGAAAAAATGAAAGAAGATCTGGATAATTTTCAAAAAGAAAAAGACGATTCTTATAAAGATGAATTGAAAAAAAGATTAGAAAAAAATGAAGAACGCTTAAAAGAAAATGAAAAACTTTTAGAAGAATTAGAAAAATATAAAGATAAAATTGGTCAAGAAAATTTAGCTAAAAAAATAGAAGAAATGGCTAAAAATAAAAAAGCTCAAGACCGGAGTTTAGAAGAAATTTTAGAATTGACCAAAAGATATTATGTACAGAAAAAAGCAGAACGATTAACTGCAGATTTGGATAAACTTTCTAAAGAACAAAAAGAGTTATCAGAAAAAGAAAAGGAAAATACAGCAGAATCCCAAGAGCGATTAAACAAGAAATTTGAAGAAATAACCGAATCTTTAGAAGAACTTCAACAAGAGAATTTAAAGTTGAGAAAACCTATGGATTTAGGACGAGATGAAGCCAAAGAAAGAAGTGTTGGAAAAGATCAGGAAGAAGCTACAGAAAACTTGGAAGAATCTGAAAATCAGGAAAATAACCAAGAAAACCAAGAAGATAATTCAAGTCAAGATGCTAAAAATAAAGCAAAGAAAAATCAACAATCTGCTGCAGAAAAAATGCGTCAATTAGCACAAGGTATGCAAATGCAAATGCAGATGGGAGATCAAGAACAAATGGCTGAAGATGCCAGAGCTTTAAGACAAATCTTAGATAATTTAATCGTGTTTTCTTTTAGTCAGGAAGACTTGATGATAGATTTTCAAAATATGGAAAATGAAAGTCCTGATTTTGGAAATCGTTTACAATATCAGCAAACTTTAAGAGAAAACTTCAAACATGTAGATGATAGTTTATATGCTTTAGCTTTAAGAAATCCGATGATTTCAGATCAGATTACCACAAAATTAATCGATGTAGATTTTAATATGGATAAAGCTTTGAAAGATTTGGCAAAATTCAATTTGCAAAATGGAACCATGAATCAACAATATGTTTTAACCGGTGCAAATGATTTGGCAAATCTTTTGGATAATGCGCTTCAAAATATGGAAAGCATGATGATGCAAGCAGAAGGAAGTGGAGAAGGAGAGGGAATGCCACAACCCGGAGAAGGTGGAGGAGATGGAGAAAAATTTCAACTTCCTGATATTATCCAAGGACAAGAAGATTTAAATCAAAGTATGGAAGAAGGAATAGAATCCGGTGATGGAGAAGGAGAAGAGGGAGAAAGTGGAGAAGAAGGAGATGGAAATGAAGGTGAGGAAGGAGAAAATAAAGGAAATGAAGATGGTCAAGGAGGAGAAGATGGCTCTCAATATGGTGATGGACAACTTCCTTCAGAAGAACAAAATAGTGCAGAATTATATGAGATTTATAAAGAACAACAAAAACTCAGATTTCAACTTCAAGATTTAATTCAACAAGAAAATTTAGGAGCCGACGCACAGCGTTTGCATGATGAAATGGAAAAAACAGAAGAAGAATTATTGAGAAGAGGATTTTCTAAAAAAACTTTGGAATTAATGTTGCAGATGAAAGAGCAAATGATTCGTTTAAATGAAGCTACTTATAAACAAGAACAAGAAAATGAAAGAGAAGCCACAACAAATAAAAAAGTATATAAAAATACAAAAACAGAAGATTTAGAAAAAGCAAAAGAGTATTTCCAAACTGTTGAAATATTAAACAGACAATTTTTACCTTTGCAACCTGATTTTAAACAAATTGTTCAAGAATATTTCAAAAATCAAGATGATTGAATTTATAAATAAAACGCAATTTAAATTGGAAAATCCGGAAAAATATAAAAACTGGATTTTCAAAATAATTAAATCTGAAGGAAAAGAAATAGGAGAAATTATTTATACTTTTTGCGATGATAAATTTCTTGATCAATTAAATCAACAATATTTAAATCATAAAGATTTTACAGATATTATCAGTTTTGATGCTACGATTGGAAATATAATATCTGGTGAAATTTTTATCAGTATTGAACGTGTAAAAGAAAATGCCTTGAAATATAAAGTCAGTTTTGAAGAAGAACTGCAAAGAGTAATGGCTCATGGTATTTTACATTATTGTGGATATGATGATTTTTCAGAAGACGAAAAAGAAAAAATGCGTAAAAAAGAAAATGAAAAAATCAAATTGTTCCACGTGGAACAATTTTAAAATTTAGAAGAAAATGTTTGGATTGGAATATGATGTAATTGTAGTAGGTGCCGGACATGCCGGGAGTGAAGCTGCAACAGCAGCAGCAAATATGGGGTGTAAAACTTTGTTGGTGACAATGAATATGGATAATGTTGCCCAAATGTCTTGCAATCCGGCTATGGGAGGAATAGCAAAAGGACAAATCATTCGTGAGATTGATGCTTTAGGAGGATATTGTGGAATTGTAAGCGATAAAAGTGCAATTCAATTTAGAATGTTGAACAGATCAAGAGGTCCTGCAGTTTGGAGTCCAAGAGTACAAAGCGATAGAATGTTGTTTTCTGCAGAATGGAGAAAAGTTTTAGAACAAACAGAAAACTTAGATTTTTATCAAGAAATGGTTTCCGGAATCCTTGTGAAAAATGATAAAATAAAAGGAGTGAAAACTTCAACCGGAATTGAATTTTATGGAAAAACTGTAATTTTAACCAACGGAACTTTCTTAAACGGATTAATCCATATTGGAGAACACAGTTATGGAGGAGGAAGAGTTGGTGAAAGAGCCTCAACCGGAATTACGGCAGATTTAGAAAAAATAGGTTTTGAATCCGGAAGAATGAAAACCGGAACACCACCAAGAGTAGATGGAAGATCTTTAGATTTTTCTAAAATGATTGAACAATCCGGAGATGAAAATCCGGGAAAATTTTCTTATTCCAAAAAAACAAAAGCCGTAACAAAACAAAGATCTTGTTATATAACTTATACCTCTCCGGAAGTTCATGAAACTTTAAAAGAAGGCTTTGACAGATCTCCGATGTTTAATGGAAGAATCAAAAGTACAGGACCAAGATATTGTCCGAGTATAGAAGATAAAATAGATCGATTTGCAGAAAAAGAAAGACATCAAATTTTTGCAGAACCTGAAGGTTGGCATACTATTGAATATTATGTAAATGGATTTTCAACTTCATTGCCGCAAGATATTCAATATAAAGCTTTGCGTTTGGTGCCCGGATTTGAAAATGTGAAATTTTTCAGACCCGGATATGCAATAGAATATGATTATTTTCCGCCTACACAATTAAAACATACTTTGGAAACCAAATTGGTGGAAGGTTTATTTTTTGCCGGACAAATCAACGGAACAACAGGATATGAAGAAGCGGGTTGTCAAGGATTGATGGCAGGAATAAACGCAGCTTTAAAAGTTCAAAACAGACCTGAATTTACCCTGCAAAGAAATGAAGCTTATATTGGAGTTTTAATAGATGATTTAATTACCAAAGGAACAAAAGAACCTTATCGAATGTTTACTTCAAGAGCAGAATACAGAACATTGTTAAGGCAAGATAATGCAGATTTCAGATTAACTGAAAAAGCTTATGAATTAGGTTTGGCTTCAAAAGAAAGATATGATAGATTAAAATATAAAAAAGAAGCTTCAGATCAGTTTATCCAATTTTTAAAAGATACCGGAGTTCCGCCAAAAGAAATTCAACCTATTTTTGAAGAGAAAGGATCTTCACCTTTAAAACAGCAAATCAGATTACACAAAATATTAAAACGACCTCGTATTTTTATGGAGGATATCCGTCAGTTGGAAAGTGTAAAAAATTATATAGCTGAACATAATTTGGAAGAAGAAATTATTGAGCAAACAGAAATCCAAGTTAAGTATAAAGATTATATCAAAAAGGAAAAGAAAAATGCAGATAAATTAAATCGTTTAGAAGGATTAAAAATTCCGGCAGGATTTGATTATTCAAAACTTTCTTCGATGTCTATGGAAGCCAGAGTAAAATTAAAAGAAATCAAACCGGTTACTGTTTCACAAGCTTCAAGAGTGAGCGGAGTAAGACCAAGTGATATTTCTGCTTTGCTGGTTCATTTAGGAAGATAAAACCTGTTCCACGTGAAACATTGATAAAAAATAGAAAATTATTTTTATTCTTCTATGTTTTTACGATTTTAATTAAATACAAGCTAATATTTCTATTATTTTAAATAAGAATATAGTAAACTATTCAAAAGCATTTAAAGGCTTTAAAACAGCTTTTAAATGCTTTGTTTTTGTTATATATTTTCTATTAAAAACTGATTTATGATAGAAAATATTTATAATGCTAAAATTCTCTTTTTATTTTAGCAAAAGAAGGATAGTAGGTAGCTATGATTTTTTTCTGTAAATTAGCCAATTAAAATTTTTAAATATGAAAAATCAAATTAGCTTTTTATTGCTATTTATTTTTACCACTTCTTTATTCGCACAAAAAAATATGGAACCCGAAGATTTATGGAAAGTTAAAGATGTTAGTGCAAATGGATTATCAAAAGATGCCAAGCATTTTTATTTCTCTGTCAATTCTCCAAATATGGAAGAAAATTCTTTTGATACAAAATATTACAAAATGCCAATCGGTGGAGGAGAAGCACAAGAAGTTTCTAAATCTCATATGAAATCAGATATGGAAGATAGAAATATTTCTCCTGACGGAAAATATAAACTCTTTCATAAAAGCGTAAAAATAAATAAAGTATTGGGTAAAGATCTTTACGATGATTTACAAAAAAGTAATGCTTATGTATTTGAAGCTTTAGATTTCAGACATTGGGATGTGTATAATGATGGAAGTTTTAATCATGTTTTTTATAAAGATTTAAAAACAGAAGAAGAAACAGACATTATGAAAGATGAACCTTATTACACGCCACAAGCTCCTTTTGGAGGTGAAGAAGATTATGTTTGGGGTCCGGACAGTAAAAACATCTATTATGTCAGCAAGAAAAAAGAAGGAACAGCGTATGTAAAAAGTACCGATACCGATATTTATAAATATAATTTAGAATCAAAGAAAACGGAAAATCTTACAGAAGAAAACAAAGGATATGACACCAATCCACAGTTTTCTAAAAACGGAGCTTTAGCTTATTTACAAATGGAAACTCCGGGATATGAAGCTGATAAAAATGATATTATTGTTTTAGAAAACGGCGTAAAACAAAATTTAACCGCCAATTGGGACGAAACAGTATTGAGTTATATTTGGGCAGACAACGGAAAAGAACTTTATTTTAATGCTCCGGTAGATGGAACAATTCAAATTTTCAAAGTAAATTATCCCGGAAAAACAAGAATTGCCCCGGTGGTTGAACAAATTTCTAAAGGAAAATTTGATGTAACCGGGATTACTGCACAAGTTGGAAATAAACTATTGGTTTCTCGAACCGATATGAATACCGCTGCAGAAATTTATTCCTTTGATTTAAAAACTAAAAAGTTTGAACAATTAACCCATGTCAACAAAGAATTATATGAACAATTTGACATGCCAAAAATTGAAAAAAGATATGTAACCACAAAAGATGGATATGAAATGTTGGTTTGGGTAATTCTACCTCCGAATTTTGATAAAAATAAAAAATATCCAACTTTACTATATGCACAAGGCGGACCACAATCTCCACTTTCTCAATTTTATTCCAGAAGATGGAATTTTCAGTTGATGGCTTCTCAAGGATATGTAATTGTAGCACCAAACAGAAGAGGAATGCCCGGACATGGCGTAGAATGGAATGAAATTATCAGTAAAAAATGGGGAGAAGGCGTAATGCAAGATTATTTGGATGCAATTGATGATGTAGCAAAAGAACCTTATGTTGATAAAGACCGTTTAGGAGCTGTAGGAGCAAGTTTTGGAGGCTATTCTGTGTTTTGGTTAGCCGGAAACCACGAAGGGCGTTTTAAAAGCTTTATTTCTCACGATGGCGTGTTTGATTTAAAAACAATGTATGGAACAACAGAAGAAGTTTTCTTTATCGAACATGAAATTGGCGGACCTTATTGGGAAAAAGATAATAAAACCGCACAAAAAGCATTTGAAGAATACAACCCGATTAATTTTGTGCAAAATTGGGATACTCCAATATATATTATTCAAGGAGATAAAGATTATCGCGTACCCACAGAACAAGGATTATCTGCCTTTCAAGCTGCACAGTTAAGAGGTATTAAAAGTAAATTATTGTTTTTACCCGATGAAAATCACTGGGTTTTACAACCTCAAAATGCAATGGTTTGGCAAAGAGAATTTTTTAAATGGTTGAAAGAAACTTTATAAAAAAATATTTTCATAAAAATTTTAAAACCCGTTTATGATTTTCATATTTCGGGTTTTATTTTTTTAAAACAAAAATCAACAGTATAAAAAAGGAGAGAAATATCAACTAAGCAATTATATTTGCAGTTGATTATTAGTATATGTTTAAGTGGATTTTAGCTATTATTGGATTCAGTATTTACAAATTTCCGGGTGGATTTATCGGATATTTGTTGGGAACAATGATTGATAATTTCGTTTTTCAAAATCAAAATACACAAAGAAGATCTGCGCAAACTCATTTTTACTCTCCAAGAAGAAGCGTTTCTTTAGGAGATTTCGAATTAAATTTACTTTCTCTTTCTGCAATTGTTATAAAAGCAGATGGTGCTATCAGTCAACGTGAATTAGATTATGTACGTGCATATTTTGTTCAACAATTTGGAAAAGAAAGAGCAAATGCCACTTTCAGAACTTTTAATCAAATTGCAAAAAATAGAAGTGTAGAAGCAGCAAGAGTAAGTGCTTATTTACGCAGCAGAACTACTTATGAAATGCGTTTGCAAATTCTACATTTTTTATTTGGTGTTGCCAATGCAGACAGTAAAATTCATCAAGCAGAATTAAATACTTTACATAGAATTTCAGGATATTTAAACATCAATCTTCGCGATTTTGAAAGCATTAAAGCCATGTTTATCAAAAGTGCTGATGATGCATACAAAATACTGGAAATCGATCAAAATGCTTCTGAAAATGAAATTAAAAAAGCTTATCGTCAAATGGTAAAAAAATATCATCCTGACAAATTGGTAGATATGGATGAAGCCTATAAAAAGGGAGCAAAAGAAAAGTTTAATAAAGTACAGGAAGCTTATGATAAAATTCGCAGAGAACGCGGATTCTAACAGATAAAAAAAAGCCCAATTTATAAAAAATTGAGCTTGATAAAAAAGTTGAAAATTTAGATTAATTATCCAAAAATTTCATTTAATTCTTTTGCTAAACGGATTCCTCCAATTTGTAATTGTTCACGAACCACCGGCATCCATTCATACATATAATCATAGCTTAAGTAATAGCCATTTTCTGCAGAATCATAAATTTTGTTGGTGATTTCAACAATTTCCTCCAACCAATCCTCTACATTTCCTTTTTGAATTGCTTTGATTTCTTTTTTGCTTAATCTTTTTTGATTTTTTGCCAATTCTGTATAACTCATTTTATAAGAATCCAACATTTCACTATCCCAAACTTTATGTAAATTACTGGCATCTCCAAACCAAAAAACAATAATTTTATTTCCGCCTAAATCTTCCGGACGACCAATGTGCATAGGTTGATGTAAATCGCCAATCATGTGGATTAACATTTTTAAATAAAACTGTTTTTTCTCTTTAGAAACTGCAGGATCTTTCAATCCTTTTTTTACTTTATTTATCGCCCAAATGATATTAGGATCTTTATTATCTTTTACATCTTCATAAGTTTTTCCTTCAGGGATATTGATGTAGTGCCAAACGTTATATTCGTCATAAGCTCTATCGCTTTTTACTTCATCAGCAAAAGTAGAAACCAAAGCAGGGCTGTCGCCATCCAATAATTCTGCAATTGCTTTTTTAGCTTTTTCAGTTAAATAATCATCAGCAATTTCTGCTGTTGCTCTATGTCCTGTTTTTCCCCATTGTGGAGCATTTGCAAAACTTAATAATCCACAAAAAAGAGCGAGAAATACAATTGATTTTTTCATTTTTTATAATTAAAATTTCTTTGCAAAGGTAGAAAAATATAAATAGGAGAAAGCTAAGATATTGGCAATCTATCTTTAAAATTATAAAACAGATAAAAACATAACTTAGAATAGAAATCCGATTTAAATTGTATTTTGTAAATTTCGTGAGATTATATAATTTGAATAAAGATTAAATTCTTGTTTAAGTTTTAAAATATTCTTATTGATTTCTTACCATGGAAAACAAGGAAATACAGATTTTATTGGTAGATGATGAACCGGATATCTTAGAAATTTTGGAATACAATCTTTCAAAAGAAGGATATCAAATCACCACTGCAAACAACGGAAAAAAAGCTTTGAAAAAAGCTAAAAAAATAAATCCGCATTTGGTTATTTTAGATATGATGATGCCGGGAATGGATGGAATAGAAACTTGTAAAAAACTCAGAGAAATTCCTGAAATGCAAAAAAGTATCATTACTTTTTTAACTGCTTTAAGTGAGGATTTAAAAGAAATGCAAAGCTATGAAGCCGGAGCAGATGATTATATTACCAAACCCATTCGGCCAAAAGTTTTGGTGAGTAAAGTAAAAGCTTTATTAAGACGATTTAAACCGATAAAAACAGAAAAAAACTTGATTAATTCTGGAGATTTAATAATTGATAAAGCAGCTTTTCAATTGCAAAAAAACGGAGAAAATATTCATCTCCCAAGAAAAGAATTTGAAATGTTGGCTTTATTGATTTCTCAAGAAGGAAAAGTTTTTTCCAGAGAAGAAATCTTAAAAAGTATTTGGGGAAAAGATGTTATTGTAGGAGACAGAACTGTAGATGTACACATCAGAAAAATAAGAGAAAAAATAGGAAAAGAAAAAATTATAACAGTAACAGGAATTGGATATAAATATGTGGTATGATGAATAATGAATCAAAAAATTCTTATGCTTTTTCTTTTTTTACAGCTTTATGGATTACCGTATTATCTACCATAATTCTCTTGATTATTGAGGGAATATTCTTTCAAATCAATTGGTTTTCTCTGCTTATTTTTTCCGGAATTGTATTTTTGATTTCTTTCTTATTTATTCAAATCAGAACAGAAAAATTCATTCATAAAAAGATTACCAATCTCTATAAAAATGTTTCGCTTTTAGCAGATTTACCCTTATTGCAAGAACCTGTTACCACAGATATGGAAGCTTTAACCAAAAGTGTGGAAAAATTTGCAGAGAATAAAAAACTTGAAATTCAAGCTTTAAAAGTCAGAGAAAATTATAGAAAAGAATTTATAGGAAATGTTTCTCATGAATTAAAAACTCCATTATTTACAGTTGAAGGTTATATTTTAACCTTGTTAGACGGAGCTTTAGAAGATAAAGAAAGAACGCAAAAATATTTGGAAAGAGCTTATAAAGGAGTAGAAAGATTGGTTTACATCGTCAATGATTTAGAGATGATCACTAAATTAGAATCCGGAGAAGCTTATTTAAAAAAAGAAGAATTTGACATTATAAAAGTGATCAAAACTGTTTTTGAAATGCTTGAAATCAAAGCAAAAGAGCTGGATATTTCTTTAACTTTAGACAAAGATTATAAAAAACCAATTATGGTAAATGCTGATCAAGAAAGAATTCAACAAGTGATTACTAATTTGGTGATGAATTCTATTAAATATGGAAAGCAAAAAGGAACAACAGAAATCAGTATAGAAAACCTGACTACAGATAAAATTATTGTTCGTATTACCGATAATGGCGAAGGGTTTAAAAAAGAAGAAATTCCACGTTTATTTGAGCGTTTCTATCGCGGAGATAAAAGCGGATCCAGAAAAACAGGAGGCTCCGGTTTAGGATTATCTATTGTAAAACATATTCTTGAAGCTCACCAAGAAAAAATTTATGTAGAAAGTCATTATGGAATAGGAAGTGAATTTTCTTTTACACTTAAAAAAAGCTAAAATCATCAATTCCAAATCTTATAGAATTTCTTCTTTTAAAAGATTATTTATCTTTGCCAAAAAATAAAGCTTTTAATTCTGTTGCTTCATTAGCATTGAGTTTTCCGGCTAAAACCAAACTGAGTTGTTTTCTTCTTAAAGCAGCTTCATAACGAGATTTTTCTTCTTCTGTTTCTGGTTTTATCGGCGGAACTTCTACAGGAAAACCATTGTCATTTACGGCCACAAAAGTATAAATAGCATCATTGGCAAGCACGCGTTGTCCATTTTCTCTGTCTTCAATATAAACATCAATAATCACCTCCATAGAAGTGTTGAAAGCGCGAGATAATTTAGCTTCTAAAGTAATTACACTTCCCAACGGAATAGGTCTTTGAAAAGCCACATTATTTACCGAAGCGGTAACCACATATCTGCGGCTGTGTCTTCTTGCGGCAATACTGGCAATTCTATCCATTCTGGCAAGAAGTTCTCCACCAAATAAATTATTGATCGGATTGGTTTCTCCGGGTAAAATTAAATCTGTAACAACAGCTTTGGATTCGCTTGGTGTTTTTGCTTGCATATCTTTTTTTTGACAAAGATAAGCTTTTGAATTAAAATATTTTTAATTCGGATAAATTCAATAGGATTTTAAGAGAAAAAATTATAATTCTTTAACCAATAACCAAGCTCCGGGATTATCGTTTTGACGAATTTTGTTGAGTTGATTTATCGCATCATTTCTTTCTTCAAAAGAATCATAAACAATTTGATGTAAACCAAACTTATTTTTTCCGATATGAATAGGATGAAAACCTTTTTCTTTGAGTTCTTCCAGTTTTACATCAGCATTTTCTTTATTTCTGAAAGCTCCGGCTACAATATGATATTTTCCGCGTTTTGCGGTAACTTTAAAAGTCACGGCCGGCAAAGGATCTTCTATTGAAAAAGTAGCTTGCTGAATTTCTGTTTCAATTTGTTTTTCTGCTTGTTCTTGTGCAGCAATATTATGAGACTTCACTTTATTAGAATACCAATTGGCAGTTAATAAGCCTCCCAAACCAATGGCAACTACACCCACTGCAGCATATTTCCAAAAAGCAGAAATAGATTTTTCTTTTTCTTCCGGAATTTCTGTTTTCTCTTCAGCAGAAGTAGATATTGCAACTGTTTTTACTTCTTTTTCAACAGATTTTTCTGCAATTATTTCTTTTTTATTTCGATTGATTTCTGCAGCGATAAAAGAAGAAGTTCCAAAAGCTTCAGGAAGATAATTGGTGTGAATTTCAGGTTGAAATAAAATTTTATCGGCTTGTGTATAAAACATTCCGATTTTTTTCAAATTGACTTTTTCTCCTTTTTCTAAAGCTTCTAAAATGTTTTCAATAAAAGCATGAATTTTCTGAAAACTTTGTTCGTAAGAAATTCCTTCAGTTTTAGCAATATAATTAGCTAAAAGTCCATCGTTTTCTTTGAGTTGACGATTAAAAGAAATTGTTTTTTTCGGCGGATAAAAAGCATGGGTTTCAGTGTTTATTTCTGCGGGTTTACGCTGTGTTAAAAAAGCACCAAAACCAGGAATCACTACACATTCGTAACGATAAAGTAAATCTGCTATATAATCCGTTATTTGCATACTCTAAAGATAGAAAATTTCTTTGATATTACAAAAATACAATATTATTCTATTAATTAATTTATATCCTGAAAAATTTTAAAAGCTAAAAAATCAATATAAACTTTAAAATAGAAAACAAAAAAGCTTTAATTATTCTGAATACCAAGTTAATCCTGTTCAAATTATGTTGTATTATTGGTAAATTTGCATTTTTAATTAAAAGATAAATGTCTGACACAGAAAAAAAACAGCTTAAATTTGATAGAGCATATTTAAGAATAGCTCGCGAGTGGGGAAAACTTTCTTATTGTAAACGCAAACAAGTGGGGGCGGTAATTGTGAAAGACAGAATGATTATTTCTGATGGTTATAACGGCACGCCCTCCGGATTTGAAAATGATTGTGAAGATGAAGATAACTTAACCAAATGGTATGTTTTACACGCAGAAGCCAATGCGATTTTAAAAGTTGCAGCTTCCACACAATCCAGCAAAGGAGCAACTTTATATATCACTTATTCTCCTTGTAAGGAATGCAGTAAACTCATTCATCAATCCGGGATAAAACGCGTGGTTTATCAAAATAATTATAAAGATGATTCCGGTTTAAGTTTTTTAAAAAAAGCCGGAGTAGAAATAACACAAATAGCTGAATTAGAAGAAATTTGAAAAAATATTCTCAAAAATATTTACCCTTAATTGTAGGAGCAGCTTGTGCTTTAGGAATAGTAATGGGATCTTTTCTTAATTTCTCTACGCCTAAAGAAGAATTGTTGTCTGCCAATTCCAACAAAAGAAAATTAGAAAAATTAATTGATTATATCAATTATGATTATGTAGATAAAATCAATACAGATAGTATTGTAGATATCACTATTGCCAATATTTTAAAAGATTTGGATCCTCATTCCACTTATATTCCCAAAAGTTCTGTTCAGGGAGCAAAAGAGGAATTGGAAGGAGATTTTATCGGGGTGGGAATTCAGTTTTTTAAAGTGCAAGACAGTATAGCTGTAATTAGAACTATTGAAGGCGGACCCAGTGAAAAAGCAGGAATACAAGCCGGAGATCGTATTGTTTATATAGAAGAAAATCCGCTTTACGGAAAGGATTTAAAAACAGAAACTTTAAGAGAAATTTTGTTGAAAACTAAAGATTCTTTGGTGAATTTTAAAGTTAAAAGAAGAGGAGAATCAGAATTGTTAGATTTTAAAATCGCCAAAAATCATATTCCGTTAAAAAGCTTGGATGCTTCTTTTTTGCTCACCGAAAATTTAGGATATGTAAAGTTGAATCGCTTTTCAAAAACCACTTCAGCAGAGTTCAAAAAAGCTATTGAAGAACTCAAAAAACAAGGAGGAAAAGATATTGTTTTAGATTTAAGAAACAACAGCGGAGGATATTTAAAAGAAGCCATAAAAATAGCTGATGAGTTTTTGGAAGAAGAACAGCTGATAGTTTTTACTAAAAATAATCAAGGAAAAATCAAAAAAACTTATGCTACTTCTGATGGGAGTTTAGAACAAGCAAAAGTTTATGTTTTAATAGATCAAAACTCTGCTTCTGCCAGCGAAGTTGTGGCCGGAGCTTTGCAAGATAATGATGCGGCAACAATTATTGGAAGACGTTCTTATGGAAAAGGATTGGTGCAACGAGAAATGGATTTAGGAGATGGAAGTGTGGTTAGATTAACAGTTGCAAGGTATTACACCCCAACCGGAAGATCTATTCAAAAATCTTATAAAGGAGAAGGCAACGGAGCTTATCATCATGATTTTTTAGAAAGATATCAAAATGGAGAATTAGAAAATAAAGATAGTATTCACCTCAATGATTCTTTAAAGTTTACCACTCCTAAAGGAAAAACCGTTTATGGAGGCGGAGGAATTGTTCCCGATATATTTGTAGCACAGGATTTAAGTTATAAAAAAGAAAGCTTAGATTATATGTTGAAAGGCGGAATGATAGATCGTTTCACCTTTGAATATTTAGATAAAAACAGAAATTATTATCATAATTTATCTCAAGAAGAATTTTTGAAAAAAGTAGAAGTAGAAGAAGAAATGCTTGAAGAATTTGCTGATTTCTTAGCTAAATACAACTTGAGTTTTACCGCAAAAAATTACGAAAACTTATTAAAGACTTATCTGAAAGCCAGTATGGCAAGACAGTTATTTGATAATAATTTATATGAAAAAATATTAGGTAAAGAAGATGAAGTTCTTCAAAAAGTATTAAAACTTTACGCAGAAGAAAACTCAGAAGAACAATTTAAATAAATAGTTCTCGATAAAAATTTCTTTTGCTTTTTTTAAAAAGATTTTGCTTAAATTGAGTTTTATAATTTCTTAGTAATTAATCGTTTAGAATGTGTTTTTCAGAAAATATTACTGAGAATTATCTTTTACTTTATGTTGAATTTTTCTACTCACCAATAAAATAAACATCAAAACAATAACACATAAGCTGGCTAAAATTCCGATGAAAGAACCGCTGCTTTCTTCTCCAAAAAGATCATTAAAATTGAGTTGAGTAATGTTGAAAATCAACAAACCAACAGCTAAAACCAAAAGTATGTAAATAAATTTTTTCATCAATTGAATAAACTTTGAATATTAGAAGCAAATAATTTTACTGCTATCGCCAACAAAACTACACCAAATATTTTACGAATCACATTAATTCCTTGATTTCCTAAAATTCGTTCTATTTTTCCTGAAGTTTTTAAAACCACATATACCAAAATCAAGTTTAAAATAATAGCAATAATAATATTCATCACTTGATATTCTGCTCTGAGGGCCAATAAAGAGGCCATGGCACCCGGACCGGCAATCAAAGGGAAAGCCAAAGGAACTATAGAAGCTGTTTGTGGGGTTTCATCTTTCATCAGTTGAATTCCCATAATCATTTCTAAAGCCATAAACAGTAAAATAAAAGATCCTGCCACAGCAAAAGAATTGATATCTACACCGATGAGGTTAAGAATTCTTTCTCCGATAAAAAGAAAAGCAATCATAATAATTGCAGAAACAATTACTGCTTTTTCACTTTGAATATGTCCTACTTTTTGTCGTAAACTGATAACGATAGGAATACTTCCGCTGATATCAATAATAGCAAAGAGAATCATTGTAGCGGTAAGAATTTCCTTCAAATCAAAAACCATGGTAAAACTGTTTTAAAAAATGGGCGCAAACATAATAGCTCTCCATATTTTAGCCAAATAAAATAAATGATTTTTTTATTGTTTTTTAACTCTAAAAAAAGCTTTGTTTATCGCTTAGTTTTTATACCCAAATCTTTTGAGTTGTTTTTCTTTTTTACGCCAATCTTTATTGACTTTTACAAAAAGTTCCAAATGAATTTTTTTATCAAAAAACACTTCTAAATCCTTTCTGGTTTCTATTCCGATTTGTTTAATTGCTTTTCCGCGATGACCGATAATAATTCCTTTTTGAGATTCTCTTTCTACCATAATCACAGAATTGATGCGGATGATATTTTTATCTTCTTTAAAAGATTCTGTTTCTACTTCTACACTATACGGAACTTCTTTGTCATAGTGCATTAAAATCTTTTCTCTGATGGTTTCATTGACAAAAAAACGCTCTGTTTTATCGGTTAAAGCATCTTTTGGGAAATAAGGCGGAGATTCAGGAAGCAGTTCTAAAATTCTGTTGAAAACTTGTTTTACTCCAAAATTTTCTAATGCTGAAATCGGAAAAATTTCTGCTTTTGGAATTTTATTTTGCCAGAATTGTACTTGCTCAATCAGTTTTTCTTGATTTCCTAAATCTATTTTATTGATCAATAATAAAACAGGAATTTTAGAAGAAATAATTTTCTTAAAAAAAGTTTCATTTTTAAGTGCTGTTTCTCCTAATTCTATGATATAAATTAAAATATCAGCATCTTCAAGAGCGGTATGCACAAAATCCATCATAGATTCTTGTAATTCATAAGCGGGTTTGATAATTCCGGGAGTATCATTAAATAAAATCTGATAATCTTCTCCGTTTACAATCCCTAAAATCCGATGTCTTGTAGTTTGCGCTTTTGAAGTTATAATAGACAAACGTTCTCCCACCAAAGCATTCATCAAAGTAGATTTTCCCACATTGGGATTTCCGATTATATTTACATATCCTGCTTTATGCGCCATAAAAATAGGTTTTTAATACTAAAAAAAATCTCTGTTAAATATAAGCGTATATTTTTATATTCAACAGAGAATCAAAAGATTAATTTATAATATATTTTACGATACTTTTAAAATATAAGTGTTTTTTCTTCCTTTATTAAGAATCACATATTGATTATTGATCAAATCTTTTGTAGTGATTTTATAAGTAGAATCTACTTTTTCTTTATTTACAGAAATCGCATTTTGTTTTAAAGAGCGAATAGCTTCTCCATTGCTTTTCAAAAATCCGGTTTCTGCTGCTAAAGCTGCCACCATATCCAAACCATTTTTAATTTTATCTTTAGAGATTTCTGCTTGCGGAACTCCGGCAAAAATTTCTAAAAGTGTTTCTTTATCCAATGCTTTTAAATCTTCTGCAGTAGATTTTCCAAACAATACTTTTGAGGCTTGTTTAGCATTTTTTAAATCCTCTTCAGAATGCACTAAAGTAGTGATTTCTTCTGCTAATTTATTTTGAAGAATTCGTTGATGCGGAGCTTTTTTATGTTCTTCAATCAAGTTTTCGATTTTTTCTTTAGTCAGAAATGTAAAAATTTTGATGAAATTCTCAGCATCTTCATCACTGGTGTTCAACCAATATTGATAAAACTTATAAGGAGAAGTCAACTTTCTGTCCAGCCAAATATTTCCGCCTTCAGATTTTCCAAATTTAGTACCATCTGCTTTGGTCACTAATTTTGAAGTCAGCGCATATCCTTTTCCGCCGGCAATTCTACGGATTAACTCCGTTCCGGTAGTGATATTTCCCCACTGATCACTTCCGCCCATTTGCAAAGTCATGTTTTTTGTGTTGTATAAATGCAAGAAATCATAACCTTGAACCAACTGATAACTAAATTCTAAAAAACTCAATCCTTCTTGATCTTTAGCATCAGGAGAAAAACGTTTTTTTACAGAATCTTTTGCCATCATATAATTAACAGTGATGTGTTTTCCTACATCACGAATGAAATCTAAGAAAGTAAAATCTTTCATCCAGTCATAATTATTGATCAATTCTGCAGCGTTTTCTGCTTTTCCGTCAAAATCTAAAAATTTTGAAAGTTGTTTTTTAATGCCTTCTTGGTTTTTATAAAGACTTTCTTCATTCAACAGATTTCGTTCTTTAGATTTTCCCGAAGGATCTCCAATCATTCCGGTGGCTCCACCTACTAAAGCATAGGGTTTGTGACCACAGCGTTGAAAATGTGCTAAAATCAAAATAGGAACCAAACTCCCGATATGCAAAGAATCAGCAGTTGGATCAAAACCGATGTAAGCACTTCTCATCTCTTCCATTAAATGTTCTTCAGTTTCCGGCATAATGTCGTGTAACATCCCACGCCATCTTAGTTCTTCAACAAAATTTTTAAGCATAAATTCTCGGTTTTCTTGTGTAGAAAAAATATAACTTGCAATATTAAACAATTGACAAGAATAAATATAAATTTTATGAGTTACTCTTAACTTTTAAGCGATTAAAAATAAAATAAACAGCATTATAGAAGAGTAAAACAAGTATTTGATTTTGAAAAAGTCTTTTTGATAAATGTAAAAAATATTAAAAAGGAATATTACATTTGAATATTCTTCAACAAAACCGGTTTAATAAAGAAAATTATGATGAAAAGACTACTATCACTGGAATTAAAACAGTTTTTTCGTTCTAAAGCATTTAACCAAAGTTTGGCCGTAAAAATCTTAATAGGATTTGCTGCTTTATATTTTATGGGCTCTTTCTTGATTTTGGGAATAGGAGTTTTCTTTATTTTAGAAGAAAGTTTTCCTGATAAAGATCCTTTAATTATTGTAAACAGTTATTTGATATATTGGTTTGCAGCAGATTTGGCTTATCGTTTTTTCTTACAAAATTTACCGGTAATCAATATTAAACCTCTGATGATTTTACCGATTAAAAAAAGTAAAATCATCCATTATCTTTTAGGAAAAACTATTTTTTCTTTTTTCAATTTTCTTCCGCTGTTCTTTTTTATTCCTTTTGCAGCGGTTTTGATCAGTAAAGGATATCCTATTGAAAATGCAATTCCCTGGTTTTTTACCATGATTTTTATAGAACTGACTTTAAATTATTTAAACTTCTTAATCAATAAAATCAATGCAGTAGATCGGA
>JAJYSY010000039.1 GCA_021793375.1 Bacteroidota bacterium
AAAATGTGCTTAAAAGGGCACATTTTTATCATTTTTTGCAAAACGAGGAATTTTAATCTCTCAAACCTTTAAAAAAGAACAAACACGAAAAAACCGCCTCATCGGATAATGAGACGGCTTCTTTTATGTTTTACCTTTAATATTTAATAGGTTTTTTACAACAAATAAAGGTGTGGGGGTGAATTAATTTTAATAGATTAGAAAATTAAATATTTCTCTTTTTATGCAGATTAAAGATCAACTTCAAAGAAAAATAGAGTTTTCAAAAACTCCACAACGAATAATTTCTTTAGTACCCAGTCAAACAGAGCTTTTAGTAGATTTAGGATTAAAAGATCAACTTGTGGGAGTAACTAAGTTTTGTGTTCATCCGGAAAATATCAGAAAAGAAAAACAAATTGTAGGCGGAACAAAACAAATCAAAATAGAAAAAATAAAAGCTTTAAATCCCGATATTATCTTGTGTAATAAAGAAGAAAACACCAAAGAAATAATAGCGGAATTAGAGTCGGAATTCAATTTACATATTTCAGATATTTATACAGTACAAGATGTTTATGAATTGATTTCACAATATGGGAAAATATTTCAAGTTGATCAAAAAGCAGCGGAAATCAATAAAAATATTCAAAAGCAAATAAAAGATTTTCAAGATTATGTTCAAGATAAACCAGTTTTGAAAGTTGCCTATTTTATTTGGAGAAAACCTTGGATGGTGGTTGGTAAAAATACTTTTATCAACACTTTATTAAAGATGAATAAATTAGAAAATGTTTATGAAAATATTTCTCGTTATCCGGAAATAAAACTTGAAAATATAAAAGAAACGGATTTTATACTTTTATCTTCAGAACCTTATCCATTTAAAGAAAAACATATTCCTGAAGTAAAAGGATTTTCTAAAAACACAAAATTCGCTTTGGTAGATGGAGAGTTTTTTAGCTGGTATGGGTCGAGATTAGAAAAAGCTTTTCGTTATTTTAAAAACTTGAGAGAAAATGAATTATCTCAATAAAGAGAAATTTCTTTTAAATTTATTTCCATCTTTAAAGTTGATTTGAAACCAGTAATCATTGCTGGGTAAAGGTTTTCCATGAAAATTTCCATCCCATTTTCCGTTGGGTCTCATTGTTTTGAGCAGTTTTCCGTAGCGGTCAAAAATTTGAACATTTTCAATTTGCGGATTTTGACGATCAACACCGATTAATTTCCAATAATCATTAATACCATCTTCATTGGGTGTGAAATATTTCATATAATCAATAACATGAAATGCTTGGGTGATGTCTCCACAACCATTTAAATCTTTTACATGATAATAATGTTTTCCTGAATCCACTTCAAAAATATGTTTGTCAGTCCAAATTCCTTCATCTATGGCAAATTGATAATTTCCACTTCCTTCTGCTATAATTTCTATTTGATAATTCCCCGGTTCGCCGATTAAATTATAATTCACCACAGGTTTTTCAGATTCTATTACATTTATAATATGAGTGATAGAACAATATAAGGTATCACCTCCGGGAATTTGTTGAGGTTTTGAAATTTTCACTTCATATTCTCCGGGTTCCGAAACTTCTAAAAATGGAGTAGTGCTGCCATTTTCCCATTCAAAAATAAAATCATTTTCATCGCCAAAAATTCCGGAAAAAATAAAAATAGATTCTTCATTGCCTTCACAAAAAGCTTGTGGAATATAATTAGGATCAATAAAAGGTTTTTCTAAATCGTTTAAAATTATTTCAACTAATCCTTGACAACCTAAATTTCCTTCTACTTTAGCAAAAACAGATTTAGGAAAATCACCTATATTGATTTCATAAATAGGGTCAAGGGGATTTTCTTCATAAAAAGCATCTGTTTCTGTTTCATAAAAAGCTAAAAAATCAACATAAATACCAAGTTCCTCTTGAATATCAGGAATGGATTCATTCAGATTAAAAACAAAATTATTAAAAGAATTCTCTTCCGAACAAGCATAAAGATTTACTGGGTTTAAATTTTCTCCCACTGCGTTTAAAGTAACTTTTAAAGCTGTTAAACATCCGCGTTCAGAAATAATTCTAACAAAAATACCTTCTCCAATTGAAGAACTGTGAAAGCTTTCAGGATTTTCTATCGGATTAATATCTTGCAGAGCATCTTCTTCAGAAAAGTAGAAATTTTCAATAGAAAAATCATTATTTCCTTGTAGAATTATATTTTGAAAAGAAGATAAATCATAAAGATACCCAGACGGATTTTCTTCACTTGGAATACAAGAAGAAATTTCAAGATTTTCCAAATCATCAAAATTCACATAAGAAACTTGGATTTCATCTTCTGCAAAACAGGAATTTCCATACGCTAAAACAACTTTATAAATTCCTTCTTCATCAACTTCAAAATTAGTTTGATTTTCTCCTTCAGCTAAAAGGATTTCATTTCCGTTTTCATCAATTTTATACCATTGATAATTTGTGGGGTCATTTCCGATATCTTCGGGTTGTAAAACCACAGTTTCCTCTTCGCACAATCCGGAAATATCCTCTCCAAGGTCAGCACCAATATTAAAACTTTCTCCTTCTAAAAAAACAGCTGAATCATATCTGTAATTGATGTCATCGGCGATAACCAATTTGATATGATAAGTTTCTCCGGGAATTACATTTGCTTCAGCAGTGAGAATTTCTGTTTGTCCGTTAAAAATTATAGGAGATTCAAAGTCGTTAAATCCGGCAAAATATTCTTCATTTTCAGCCGGGCAACTTCCGGGAATTTCCGGACGAACGGTAGTTACTTTCACAGGAATATCTGTGCCGGGAACCACAGCTATATTTTCATATTCAGAATCGTTTTCCGGTTTGATTAAAAACGCAAAAGCATCTGAATATTGACAAGTTGTAGATTCGTTTTCTCTGTATTCTTCTGAAGCAAAAATATATCTAAATTGAATATTATTTGCATTTGGCGTAAAATCAAACTCTAAAATTGTGGCATTAACGGTGTGATTTAAATCAAAATAATTTTCTAAATCTTCATCGCCTACCCACCCAGGAGCGTCATCATCGCTCAAACCATTGTTCGGGCCGGGAACATTAGAGAGTTTTCCGGTGCTCATCACAATACCTTTTTCAAAAGGGAAAGAGCTGTTGTTGTTTTCAAAATATCCATAACTTTTATCGCCATCACTAAAATTTCCACCCACCACATTTGTTAATTCTATGTTTTCAATACAAGCGCTGTTGATTAAAATATCTTCAATCAATTCTTGAGGAGAATACATATCTTTATCTACGTTGATGTATTGCGCCATAGCGGGCAATGAAAAAAACAGCAATAGAATGTGAAGAAAAGTTTTCAAAATAAGATTTTTGAACTAAAAAAACAGGGAACAAAGATAATAGCTATTAACAGTAAAAAAATTAAGGCAGCAAATATTCTTCAGGAAAAAGCAGTTTTATATTTTCATAAGAATTTTTTAAAGCTTTTTTACTTTCTTCAAAATTTTTCCATTCTACTTTAGTGATATCTTCTTCTGTTTGCGGAGATAAATTACCGGAGTAAGAAGTTTTCATTTTAAACCAATGCGTTATTTTTAAGCGGTATTTTCCTTTGCGTTTCATCACGTGATAAGTTACCGGAAGTGTTTCTGTTATTAGCAAATTATTCACCCCGGTTTCTTCTTCAACTTCTCGTTTTGCAGTTTCTTGGATTTCTTCTTTTTTTTCAGCTCCTCCTTTAGGTAAGTCCCATTTTCCTTTTCTAAAAATAAACAAAATTTCATCTTTTTCATTAAAAACCAATCCGCCTCCTGCAACAATAGGTTTTAGTTGTTTGGTTAAATGTTTAAAAAGTTTTTTCTCTTTCGGATGATATAAATTTACATAACGGAGATTAGCTTTCTTTATTTTTTTTATAATATGTTTTATATTCGCCTGTTTTATAGGAAGAGATAAATAATTTTCATCATTAATTTCTTCTGTTGACAGAATTATAGGAACTTCATTAACAAAAACTTTATACATTTGCAGTTATGGTTTTAGACAAAAAAATAGCTGAGAAAACAGCAGATTTATTATTGCAAATTAAAGCAATAAAATTAAACCCACAAGAGCCTTTTACGTGGTCCAGTGGTTGGAAATCGCCAATCTATTGTGATAATAGAATGGTGTTATCTTACCCAAAGGTAAGAAATTTTGTAAAAAAAAGTCTTGCTGATCAACTTAAACAGCGTTTTGGAAAACCTGATGTAATTGCAGGAGTGGCCACAGGTGGAATAGGAATTGGTGCTTTGGTAGCTGAATATTTAGACCTTCCTTTTGTATATGTTCGTCCGGAAGCCAAAAAACATGGTCGTAAAAATCAAATTGAAGGATTTTTAGAACCCGGTCAAAAAGTGGTGGTCATAGAAGATTTAATCAGTACAGGAAAAAGCAGTTTAAATGCGATAAAAGCTCTGAAAAATGCAGAAGCAAAAGTAGAAGGAATGATTGCTATTTTTAGCTATGGATTTGATTTGGCAAAAGAAAACTTTGAAGAAGAAGGAGTAGAGTTTGGAGTTTTAAGCAATTATCAAACTTTGATTAATTTAGCGATTGACCAAAATTATTTAAAACAAGAAGATCAGCAAAAACTGGAATCTTGGCGAAAAGATCCTGCAAATTGGTAATTTTTTAAATTAGAAAAAATGAATTTAAACAGTAAAAAAACAATAGTTCACAAAGATCAAAAAACTTGTTTTGAGTTTTTAAGTCAGCCGGAGAATTATGAAAAAATAATGCCTGAAAGTACAGAAAAATTTGAACTTAATGATCAAGGTGGATTTTTATTTAAACTTAAAGGAATGCCTGAAATTCCTTTGAAATTAAATGAAAAAACTCCGGATTCAACTGTGATTTGGGGATCGGGAAATAAAAATTTCAAGTTTACCCTAACTATTGATATTGCAAAAATTTCTGAGCAAGATGCTGAAATTCAGTTTTTGTTTAACGGAGATTTTAATCCGATGATGGCAATGATGGTAAAAAAACCACTGCAGAAATTCATCGATACTTTAAGTGAAAATTTGAAAGTATTATAAAGCTAATACAAAAGTTTGACTTCTTTTAAATTGACTTCCTTTAATTCATCTTCAAATTCTATCAAGAGTTTTCCGGAAAGAGAAACTCCTCTGATTATACCCGATTGATGAGTGGAGTCAGGAAATTCAAAAGTAGAAATTTGATTGATTCTGAAAAGATGATTTTCATATAGTTTGAGAATTTCATCCAAAGGTTTTTGTAAGTTTTCATAAACTTTTTGTTCTAAGTTTTCAACAATTTTGAGAAGCAGATTTTCTAAATCAAATTCTTTTTTGACAATTGTTTTTAAAGAACCAGCTTTGGGTAAATCAGGAAAATCAATTTGATTGACATTTAATCCAATTCCTATAATGGAATGTTTTATTTTTTTTTCTCTCAAAATGTTTTCAATTAATATGCCACAGATTTTTTGAGAACCTGCCAATATGTCGTTTGGCCATTTTATGTAAATAGAAGATTTTGGGATTTCTTGTTGAATTACTTGTTGTAAACTTAAACTGATTAAAGCATTTAATTTAAAATATGCCTGAGGATTTAAGTTTATATTTTTTAATAAAACGCTGAAAGTTAGGTTTTTGTGTGGTTTTGTGTGCCAAGATTCCCCTCGTTGGCCTTTTCCTTTTGTTTGATTAAAAGTGAGTAAACAAGTGTTTTCTATTTCAGGATTTTTTCTGAAATATTCTTTTAAGCTTGTATTTGTAGAGTCAGTGGCAAGGACTTTGATATATTGCATGCGAAAGAATAAATAATGTTTTGTTAATGCAGGGGTTTAAATTTTAAAAATAATAACTTTGCAAAAATCGAATTAATATTTAATGACAAAAAATAAATTAACTGTCAATAAACTTATAGACGTAATTGTAGAAGGTGTAGAAGATCTTAAAGGAGAAGAAATAACCATCATGGACTTGCGCGATATTGAAACCGCAGTTTGTGATTATTTTATCATTTGTAATGGAACTTCAAATACGCATGTGAATGCTATAGCAGGCTCTGTACGAAGAAAAGTAAAAGAAGAAGCGCAAGAAAACCCTTGGCATATTGAAGGAGAAGATAATGGAGAATGGGTGTTGATGGATTACGTAAATATAGTGGTTCATATCTTTCAAAAACAAACCCGCGAATATTACGATTTAGAAAGTTTATGGGGCGATGCAGAAATAATCTCTGCAGAGAATAACTAAAAATATTTTAAAAAAGAAAATTAAATGGCAGCAAATAAAAATAATCGAAAGCCAAAACCCAATGGGAAAACGCCAAAGTTTAATTCTTATTGGATTTTTTTAGGAATTATATTACTTTTTCTTGGAATTAACTTTTTTGGAGAAGGATCTTTTGGCGAACCCAAAACTATTACACCTTCTCAGTTTGAAAAATATTTAGAAGCCGGAGATATTGAAAAAGTTGAAATTTTACATCATAAAACTGCTCAAGTTTTTCTAAAATCAGAAGCCAAAGAATCTTCAGAACACCAAGAAAAAGAAACCAAAGAATTTTTACCCAGCGGAAAAACTCCGGATTATACTTTTGAACTCGGAGATTTACAAAATTTTGAAAATCGAACCGGAGAAATTATTGCAAAAAACAATTTAGATGCGGAAATTACCTATGAAAACCCATCTAATTTTTGGGGAGATTTATTGCCGTTTTTAATTCCTCTGGGATTATTTTTCTTGATTTGGATTTTTATTATGCGCAGAATGAGCGGTGCTGCAGGAGGCGGACCGGGCGGACAGATTTTTAATATAGGAAAATCAAAAGCAAAACTTTTTGATCAGAAAAATGATATTAAAGTTTCCTTTAAAAATGTAGCCGGAATGGAAGGTGCAAAAGAGGAAGTTCAAGAAGTGGTAGATTTCTTGAAAAACCCTGATAAATATACTTCTTTAGGAGGAAAAATCCCAAAAGGAGTAATGTTGGTAGGTCCTCCGGGAACAGGAAAAACACTTTTAGCAAAAGCTGTTGCAGGAGAAGCACACGTTCCTTTTTTCTCTCTTTCAGGATCTGATTTTGTGGAAATGTTTGTTGGAGTAGGAGCTTCAAGAGTAAGAGATTTATTTAAACAGGCAAAAGATAAAGCCCCATCAATTATATTTATTGATGAGATTGATGCCATCGGAAGAGCAAGAGGAAAAGGAAATTTCAGCGGCTCTAATGATGAAAGAGAAAACACACTAAATCAGTTGTTAACTGAAATGGATGGTTTCGGAACACACACCAATGTAATTGTAATTGCAGCTACAAACCGTCAAGATATTTTAGATAAAGCTCTGATGAGGGCAGGACGTTTTGACCGTTTAATTCACGTTGAACTTCCGGATGTGCGCGAAAGAAAAGAAATTTTTGAAGTGCATTTAAAACCTTTAACCAAAGTAGATGATGATTTAGATGTAGAGTTTTTTGCAAAACAAACCCCCGGATTCTCAGGTGCAGATATTGCCAATGTTTGTAATGAAGCAGCACTCACAGCAGCCAGAAAAGGAAAGAAAACCGTAGGAAAACAAGATTTCTTAGATGCAGTAGATAGAATTATTGGTGGGTTAGAGAAAAAGAAAAAAATTATCACTCCGGAAGAAAAAAGAATTATTGCTTTTCATGAAGCCGGACATGCCACTGTTAGCTGGATGTTAGAACACGCCGCACCTTTAGTAAAAGTCACGATTGTGCCAAGAGGTCAATCTTTAGGGGCTGCTTGGTATTTACCTGAAGAAAGAATGATTGTCAGACCTGAACAAATGTTGGACGAAATGTGTGCAGCTTTGGGAGGAAGAGCAGCAGAAAAAATAATTTTTGATCAAATCTCAACCGGAGCTTTAAGTGATTTGGAAAAAGTAGCGAAACAAGCTAAAGCTATGATCACAGTTTATGGATTGAACGAAAAATTAGGAAATTTAACTTTCTATGATTCACAAGGACAAAGTGATTATAGTTTCACCAAACCTTATAGTGAAAAAACAGCTGAATTGATTGATATGGAGATTTCTAAATTGATAGAAACTCAATATCAAAGAGCTTTGGATTTATTAGAAAAACACAAAGATAAATTAACAGAATTAGCTGAAGTGTTGTTAGAAAGAGAAGTGATTTTTAAAGAAGATGTTGAAAAAATATTTGGAAAACCTCCTTACGAAGTAACTGAAGAAGTTTCGGAAACAACAACTATTGAAGTGGAAGGAAAAACAGAAGAAAATAAGGAAGAATCCAAAAAAGAAAACACTGATGCAGTAAACGAAAAAGAAGAAGATTCTAAAATTTAAAAAGTAGAAAATTGTATAAAAAAATCAACTTTGAGCATTTCAAAGTTGATTTTTTTTTGTTGAAGAAAATATGACTAAAGTTGTTTGACTTGATAACCTTCTTTTGTCAATAAATCATTAACACTGTTTTCTCCAACCAAATGTCCGACTCCCACAATTATTAAAGGCGTGTGATCTTGCATTAATTGTTGAATTTTAGGAATCCAATTTTTATTTCTGTTGATGATAATATCCTCATAAACTTCGTGAGAAAATTCTTCCATTCCACCTTCCATAAGTTGATGAAGATTTTCTGCATCGCCAATTTCCCAAAAGCGCATAATTTCATCGATAGATTCTACACTTTCTTTTGCATTTTCAAGACTGTATTCTAAAAAGTCTATTTGTTCTTTTTCAGGCATTTCAGCGAAAATTTTCATTTGAAATTCAGTGGTTTCCAATCCGATGATTTTCTTGTTTTTATCTTTGGCTTTATTGAAAAAATGCTGATCGATTCCTTCGATTGAATATCCTGATTTTTGTAATTCCAAAGCAGAAAATGAAGAGGCAATTATCCAAGGTTTCATTTGCAACATTGTAACTATAGGAACACCAAAAGAACTCATATAATCTTCCAGTTTTTTAAAAGTTTCTTCAGAAAGATGATCTTTTAAAGATTCTCCCGTCGGATAAAGTCCATATTTAGGAAGCAAAGCTTGAGTTTCTATCAATAAACTGTCCAAATTTACTTCAAATCCGATAATATCAGCTTTATCAAAAACTTCATAATAAATAGAATCCAAAGGAAATAATTCCGGTTTTGCCATATGAACCGATCCTAATAAATAACCGGTTTTCCCTTCCTCAGAAGTTATTTTCCAAACCATATGGGCATTGGATTTTTCCTGTGCCTGAGTAGAGAAAATAAAAGTAAAAAAACAGAGCGCTAAACAGAATAAACTAAAAAAATGGGTGGTTTGTTTTTTCATGATTTTAAGTTATGTTGAAAACAAACATAATATTTTTTTAAATAAAATACCTCGATAAAAAAATAACTGAATTATATTTTAGGAAGGAATTTCCCTGTTTTTGCTTTATATTTTTCATAATTCTTAAATTTAAGAACTAATCTTTTTTCTTCATAATCTGCTTTTTTAGAAAATAAAATCAGCGCAATTACAAAAAGAATAAACTTTGAAATTCCGGCTAAAACAATACTTAATCCCAATAAGAAAAATAATAATCCGGTATAAATAGGATGACGTATATATTTATAAATCCCGTGAATAATCAATTCAGATTTTGGAGAAGGAGTAGGGTAAAGAGAAAGGGATTTTCCTAAAGTTAAAACTGCAACAAAAAAGAGAATAAAACCTAAAAGAGCAATGACAATTCCACACCAAAAAAGAAAATCCGGAAGATTTAAAGTGTAAAAATTTGGAGAAACAATAAAAAGTAATAAAACCAAAAATTGAATTGCGGTAAAACTTATATCTGCTGCAGTTGTATTGACTTTGGGTTTGAAATCTCTTTTCATCTTAATTTGATTTATTTTAAAATTAAGAAGAATAAAAAGCCTTTGGATAAAATTTATAAATAATTAAATTTCTTTAGGTGATAAAACAACAAATACTGATGAAATAAGCAAAACATCACACAAACTTATATTGCAAACCTTCTTCAATTCTATTCAAGTTTTCTAAAGTTTTCACTTCTCCCGGTGTCATGCTGTTTATTCTTAAATTTCCAACTCTTACTCTTATCAATCTTAAAGTTGGAAAACCTACAGCAGCTGTCATTTTCCTTACTTGACGATATCTCCCTTCTTTTAAAATGATAGAAACCCAAGAAGTAGGGCCATGGTGATCTCCTCTGATATTTTTTTGTCTTTTAGGCAAATTTGGTACGGAAATCAATTTAGCTTCACAAGGCTGTGTGATATATTTTTTTCCTTTGTGAGATAATTCTACGCCATTTTCCAAAAGAGCAACTTCTTCAGAAGAGATAACACCATCCACTTGTGCAAAATATTCTTTTTCTATTGCAGAACTGTTGATGTAATTACTGAGTTTTCCATCGGTGGTGAGCAATAAAAGTCCTTCAGAAGGTTCATCTAATCTGCCAATGGCCATAGTTTTTTCAGGGAAATCATAAAATTCTCCGAGTAATTTCTTTTTATGTCCGTGTTTTTGATTGGTGATAAATTGACTGATATATCCGTCGGGTTATATAATTTAAAATGTTGATGTTTTGTGGTCATGCGAGAAATATAAGGAATTCATTTTTATAGAAAAAAGATATTTTTAAAGGAGAAGAGATTTTTATCAAGCTTTTTAGTCAAGAATTTTGTAGAATGAAGAAAATAAAGTATTTTTGCAACCGATTTTTATCAATTTAAATAACATATTTATGAACCATTATGAAACTGTTTTCATTTTGAATCCCGTTTTATCTGAAGATCAGGTAAAGGAAACAGTAAAGAAGTATGAAGAATTACTTGCTTCTGAGGGTGCCAAAATGATCAACAAAGAAGACTGGGGGTTAAAAAAGCTGGCCTACCCAATTCAACACAAGAAAAGTGGCTTTTATCATTTGTTTGAATTTCAAGTAGAAGGCAAAAGCATTGAAACACTTGAATTCGCTTTCAGACAAGACGAGCGTGTAATGAGATACTTAACAGTTAAGTTAGATAAACATGCTGTCGAGTGGGCTAAAAAACGTGTAGAACGAAATAAAGCAAAATAATTATGGCATCATCAATAGAACAACAAGCAAAAGGAGATAAAGGAGGAGAAATTCGTTATTTAACTCCCCTAAATATTGAAACTAAACAAAAGAAACGCTACTGCCGTTTCAAGCGTTCAGGAATAAAATATATTGATTATAAAGATCCTGATTTCTTAATGTCCTTTGTAAATGAACAAGGAAAAATTTTACCACGTCGTTTGACGGGAACTTCATTAAAATATCAGCGAAAAGTAGCACAAGCTGTTAAACGTGCTCGTCATTTGGCTTTAATGCCTTATGTAGGTGATTTGTTAAAATAAAAACATTAGAATAGTATGGAACTTATATTATTAAAAGATGTCGAGAATTTAGGATTTGCAGATGATATCGTTAACGTAAAAAACGGATACGGACGCAATTACCTACTTCCTCGCGGATATGCTGTTTTATCAACACCTTCTTCACGTAAACAGCGTGACGAAATGTTGAAACAGCGTGCATATAAAGAAGCAAAAGTTATTGAAGAAGCAGAGAAAAATGCGAAGAAATTAGAAGGCCTTGACCTGAAAATAACTGTGAAAGCAGGAAAAGATGGAAAGCTTTTTGGAAGTGTTACCGCTGCGGATTTAAGTAAAGAATTAGAAAAAAATAGTGTAGATATTGACAAAAAATATATCTCTGTTCTTGGAGGAAATATTAAACGTGTTGGTCAATATGAAGCTAAGTTACGTTTTCATCGTGAAGTAATATCAGACTTTACTTTTGATGTTGTAGCTGACGCTTAATTCCTGTTTTTAAAATATAAAATATAAGCCTGCTCTTCTCAAAAAGGGTGGGCTTTTTTTTAAAGTATAAACAGAAAAAATGTTTATGTAATTTAATATTTCAAACCTATAATTATGAAATATGCACGATTGACAAAAGAACAACTGGAAGAAATGCACCAGGAGTTTATTACTTTTTTGTCCACGCAAGGAATTGATGCGGAAGAATGGAAAAAAATTAAAGAAAATAAACCTAAATTAGCTGAAGAAGAAATTGATATCTTCAGTGATTTAGTTTGGGAAAAAGTATTGAACAAAGTAAAATTCCTCGAGCATTTTTCAAAACAACAAATGTTTTTATTTAAAATCGAAGAATTTCAGATTTCTTTAATCGGAGTGAAAGTAGAAAATCAGGCCATAGATATCACCACTTCTGATGGATATCAATGGTTAAGGAAAAATCTGATGGATGAACAAGTGAATATTTATACTTCTACAAAACCTATTTCTGAGGAAAGAAATACAGATATTTTTGCTTTGATAAAGCAAGGGGCACACATCACAAAAGGAGAATTATATAACTATTTTGAAAAAATTGTAAGTCCGAAATAAAAAAATCAACACGATATGTCAAAAAAACCAAAATTAGCCAAAGGAACAAGAGATTTTTCTTCAAAAGAAGTAATCAAAAGGAATTATATCATTGAAACCATAAAAGAACAATTTCAACTTTATGGATTTCAACCCATAGAAACTCCAAGTTTTGAACGTGCTTCTACTTTATTAGGAAAATACGGAGAAGAAGGAGATCGTTTGATTTTTAAAATCTTAAATAGTGGAGACTTCTTAAAAAAAGCAAATCCAAAAATCTTAGCAGAAAAAGACAGCAGTAGCTTAGCGCCCACCATTTCTAAAAGAGCTTTGCGTTATGATTTAACAGTTCCTTTTGCGCGTTTTGTAGTTCAGCATCAAAATGAATTGGCTTTTCCTTTCAAGCGATTTCAAATACAACCGGTTTGGCGAGCAGATCGTCCGCAAAAAGGAAGATTTAGAGAATTTCACCAATGTGATGCAGATGTAATTGGCAGTAAAAGTCTTTGGCAAGAAGTAGAATTTGTTCAGCTTTATGATGCAGTTTTTACTAAGTTAAATCTAAAAGGAGTAAAAATAAAACTGAATAACAGAAAAATTCTTTCCGGGTTGGCAGAAGTTATCGGAGAATCAGATAAGTTAATTCCGTTTACAGTTGCTTTAGATAAGTTAGATAAAATTGGAGAAGAAGGCGTTAAAAATGAGATGAGAAGTCATGGAATTTCTGAAACTGCTTTAGAGAAAGTAAATCCAATTTTTAAAATGCAAGGCGCTTTTGATGAAAAAATCAAAAAACTGGAAGAGATTTTACAAGAATCTGAAATTGGTAAAAAAGGAATTGAAGAGCTTAAATTTATTTGGCAAGCCATTCAAGAAATGCCTTTGCAAGCTTCTACATTAGATTTAGAAGTAACCCTGGCAAGAGGGTTGGATTATTACACCGGAGCAATTTTAGAAATTGCTGCACCAAAAGGCGTAAAAATTGGTTCTATTGGTGGTGGAGGACGTTATGATGATCTCACCGGAATTTTCGGATTAAAAGATATGAGTGGAGTTGGAATTTCTTTTGGTTTAGACAGAATTTATTTAGTGTTGGAAGAGTTGGATTTATTTCCGAAAACGGTAAACACCGGCACCCAGGTTATTTTTGTAAACTTTGGCGAAAAAGAAGCACTTTATGCTTTAAAAACTATTCAAAATTTAAGAAAAGAAGGAATCAAAGCTGAACTTTACCCTGATAAAGCAAAAATGAAAAAACAAATGAATTATGCAGATAAAAGAGAAATTCCTTATGTAGTTTTAGCCGGAACAAAAGAGATGGAAGAAAAACAATTTACATTGAGAAATATGAAAACCGGAGCGCAAAAATCTTTGAAATTTGAAGAGTTAGTAAAAGAAATCTCTCAATAAAAAGCATAAAAAATAATAGTATTTTAAGCTGAAGAAAATGTTTTATAAAAAACTTTCCTCAGCTTTTTTTTCCATAGGTTTGATATAAAGTTCTTGCACTAAAGTTCTTAAAATATAAATAATAGGCGTAGCAAAAACAAGTCCCCAAACTCCAATTAAAATAACTGCAAAAATCTGTGCAAGAATAATCAAAGCAGGCGGAATATTAACCAATCGATTTTGTACATTTGGCGTGATTATACTTCCTTCGGTAAGCTGAATAACCAAATAGATAATAATCACGGTTATTGCCATACTTCCACTGACAGATAAAGCTACTAAAATAGCAGGAATAGCAGAAATTATCGGACCGAAATTGGGCACAAAAACCAATAATCCTGCGATTAAAGATAAAATCAACCAAAAAGGCAGACCTACGATGGCTAAAGCAATGGCGGTTAAAACAAAAATTAAGCTCATAGAAAAGAATTTTCCTAATAACCATTTTGTTAATCCTTTTGAGATTTTATCAATGATTTCTTTTGATCTTTTTCTGTTTTTAGGAGGAACTAATCGAATAATTCCATCTCTGTAAACTTTTGGAGAAATGGTGAAATAAATTCCAACAATTAAAATCACAAAAATATCTCCGATTCCGCCAAATGTAGTTTTAAAAAATTTAGAAATGGAACTTTCTAAATTAGAAGATTGCTGAAAATCTTCTGCATAAACAGTAAATTTTTTACCTATTTCAGTTTCTTCTAAAAATTTCTCTGATTTTTCTAAAATCTCAGGAAATTTCTCTTGTAATTCTGCATATTGAGAAGAAGCTGTGGAACCAGCCAAATAAAATAATCCAGAGAGAAATAATATCGTGGAGACAAAAGAAAGTATTAAACTAAGCTTTGAAGACCAGCGCGTTTTTGATTCAATAAACCTTGCTAAACCTCTAAAATAACAAGCGATTAAAGCACCCACTAAAATCAGAATAAAAACATGAATGCTGGCAGTGAAAATCAAAAACAATGCTACAATTAAAGCTAATATAAATCCGGCAGTCCAGACTTTTTGCGAAAATGTTTTTTCTTTTTTAGGATTTTGAAAAGCAGAACTCATAAATTTATAATTTAATAAAAAATAGCTTTTGAAGATAAGCATTTTTGATTTCTAAAAACTGAATAAGTCTTCTTTTTTTAACAGTAAAAATCTGTGTAATAAAACAAAAGTAAAAATGAAAATCGAAATAACTTTAGTAGAATTAAAAATCAAAAATCATGGCAAAAAATCACGGAAAACAGATAAAAGATGATGAAAAATATGAAGCTTTAAGAGATAAAGGAATGAGTAAATCTAAAGCTGCTCGAATTGCAAACACCGAAGATTCAGGAAAAAAAGGAGGAAAAGCAAAAAAATATGAAGATCGAACAAAAGAAAATCTTTTAAAAGAAGCTAAAAAAGTAGGCATTGAAGGAAGAAGCAAAATGAGTAAAAAAGAATTAATTCATGCCTTGAGAAACTCTTGAAAACAAACTGAAAACACTTCTTCAATTGTATAAGTTAAGATTAAGGATTTAAAAAAACATAGAATTAAATTAGTTCTTATCTTTGTCTTTATGGAAAAATTGAGTGAAAAAGAATTGCATAATCTTGCGATGAATATCGTAGGAGAAGAAATGGAAAAACAAGGATTTGAGTTTTTAGGAATCAACAGTGAATTGAAAAAAAATCCGCAGTTTGTAGGTTTAAAAAATAAGGAATTACATTTTGTAATTGTCCGTGCAGTAACTTATCCTGAAGATCCTAAAAAATATGACACTATTTTTATGCAAACTATAAAAGAGCATGCTTTGAAATTTAAAGCTAAAGCTTATTGGGCAGGCGTGGGTTTGGCCAATGCAAGAGATTATAATTTGCCGGTTTCTAAAAATGATGATTATGTGGTGAATTATGCCGGATTGCAAGAAGTTTAAGGTTGAATTTATTCAAAAATTTTCTTCTTTCTGAGTTCAAAGTTTTTACCTAAATAAACTTTTCTCACCATTTCATCAGCGGCTAATTCTTCAGGAACACCGTGTTTTAAAATTTTTCCTTCAAACATTAAATAAGTATGATCGGTGATAGCTAAAGTTTCTTGAACATTATGATCTGTGATAAGAATTCCTATGTTTTTCTTTTTTAGCTGTGCTACAATCCCTTGAATATCTTCTACTGCAACAGGGTCAACTCCGGCAAAAGGTTCATCCAACAAAATAAATTTAGGGTCTGTAGCCAAAGCACGAGCTATTTCCGTTCTTCTTCTTTCTCCACCCGAAAGTAAATCACCACGGTTTTTTCTGATATGTCCCAAGCTGAATTCTTCTATCAAAGCTTCCATTTTCATTTCTCTTTCCTTTTTAGAAAGTTTGGTCAGTTGCAACACACTCATAATATTATCTTCAATACTGAGTTTTCTAAAAACAGAAGCTTCTTGCGCCAAATATCCAATTCCTCTTTGTGCGCGTTTATACATCGGGAATTTTGTGATATCTGTGTCATCCAATAAAACTCGTCCTCGAGTGGGTTTTATCAAGCCGACAATCATATAAAATGAAGTGGTTTTTCCTGCTCCGTTTGGTCCTAACAAACCTACAATTTCTCCTTGTTCAACAGCAACAGAAATTCCTTTTACCACCTCACGGCCTTTGTAAGCTTTTACAATATTATCAGCTTTTAAAATCATAGTAGAAAATAATCAGAAAAAATTAAGAAGTAAAAATAATAAAAAAAGCCTCCAAAATAGAGGCTGTCTATAGTTTTTTAGAAGATTAATTTGCTTTAATTCGAGCAATTTCTCTTTTTACTTCTTCTATTTGTTTTCTTGCTCTTGCTTCTGCACGTTCTGTATTTTTACGTAAAATTTTATCGAGCTGTTCTTCAAAAGAAGACTTGAAATCGTCTCCGAATTTATCTAAGTATTCACCACTGGTTTTAGCAATTGCTTCACGAGTTTCTTTTCCTCTTTTAGGAGCAAATAATAAACCTAAAGCAACTCCGGTAACAGCACCTATAATTAATCCTCCAATAGTTTTTTTAGTACTCATAATTGTTGTTTTAAAGTTTAAACAAATTTAAAGATTTTACTTGATAAAAAATAGAATTAGGTGTTAATAAATTTAAAAATAAGAGAAGCTAATTTCAGAAAATTAATGAATAAATAAAACAAACTAAAAATCAGAAACTATAAAAAATAAAAACATATTATTCCATCATTAGTTAAAACAACCTTTCAAACTTTCCTTCCAGTGTGGAAATTCAACATTAAATTCATTTTTAAACTTAGATTTATCCAAAACACTATAAGACGGACGTTTTGCAGGAGTGGGGTAATTTTCAGTTAAAATTGGATTCAATTTACAGTTGCTTTTTAAAGAAAGTAAAATTTCATAAGCAAAATCATACCAAGAAGCAACTCCTTCATTGGCGATATGATAAATACCATAAGCCTCAGACTTGCTCTCCATAATTTTTGAAATAGCTTGGATTAAAATTTCAGCATGTGTTGGTGTGCCCACTTGATCATAAATCATGCTGAGTTGCGTATTGTTTCTTTCTAATCTTTTAGTGGTTTGCAGAAAATTTTTTCCTAAAGATGAATACAACCACCCAGTTCTTAAAATAAAATGTTTTTTTACGTTATTCCGGATTTCTTGCTCGCCTTTATATTTTGACAAACCATAATAATTAATGGGATTAGGAGTATCTTTTTCTGTCAGCGGACGATTAATTTTTCCGTCAAATACAAAATCTGTAGAAATATGAATAAGTATAGTTTTGGATGAATCAAAAGTTTCAATTAGATTTTTAACTCCAATATGATTGACTTCATCAGCTTTTTCTTTCGAAAATTCAGCTTGATCTACTTCGGTATAAGCTGCACAATTGATGATATAATCAAAAGAGGAAGTGGAGTTAAAATGTTTTTGTAAATCTTCTTTACTGCAAATATTTAAATCAGCTGAAGAAAAAAAATACCATTCCCCCGTGGGATTATTTTCTTGATGCCATTTTTGTAAATTTTGTCCTAACTGACCATTTGCGCCTAATACTGCAACTTTTATACTCATAATTTTAAATCTTTTAAAAAAGGAAGATTCTGATCTTTTTCAGAAATAATATGATTTTCTAAAGGAATTTTCCAATCTATATTTAACTGAGGATCATCATATCTCACTCCGAATTCTGCACTTTTATCGTAAAATTCATCGCATTTATAAAGAAATTTTGCTTTTTTACTTAACACAGCAAATCCGTGTAATAATCCTTTAGGAACATAGAGTTGTTTTTTATTTTCTTGACTTAATTCAATGCTAAAACTCTTTCCATAAGTTTTTGAATCTTTCCGAAGATCTACAACCACGTCCAGGATTTTTCCTTCTAAAACACTTACTAATTTTGCTTGAGCAGATTTTCCTTTTTGGGCGTGTAAACCTCTGATTACTCCATAAACAGAAAAGGATTCGTTGTCTTGAACGAAATCAACACTTTTTCCGGTGATTGTTTCAAATGTTTTTTTATTAAATCGTTCAAAAAAATATCCTCTTTCGTCATAAAAAACCCGAGGAGTTAAAATAAAACAATCTTGGATAGGGGTGTTTTTTATTTCCATCTATAAGAATTTAAAAGACTTGATTAAACGCCAAAAATATACGATATAAAACAAAAGTAATGGATTTCCATTTGCTTTTCAATGTTTTTCAGAAGCAGTTTGAAAGAAATAAAAACATTTCAAAAAAGTTTTTAATAAAAACCTGTAATGTATCTTCATGAATATTTTGCATCTTGTAGTATATTCAATAAAAAATAAATCTTATGGGGATTTTACCGGATAAATATGACAAATACATCAGCTTTTTCAAATTTATATTAAAATATCGTAATGATGATATTTTCTTGGATGATGATGCAGAAAAATCAACAGAAACGAAAGAGTGGGAACACAGCCCTGAAGAGCTTGTAGAAGATTTAAAAAAAATGGGACCTACTTATATCAAATTAGGGCAATTATTATCTACCAGAAGTGATTTGCTGCCGGATCCGTTTTTAAAAGCTTTGGCAACTTTACAAGATGATGTGGCTTCTGTTTCTTATGAAAAAATAGAGGAAATATTTCAAGAAGAAATCGGAGAAAGAATTTCAAAAGCATTTTCTTCTTTTGAAAAAAAACCTTTAGCGAGTGCTTCAATAGGTCAGGTTCATAAAGCGGTATTACATTCGGGAGAAACGGTGGCTGTAAAAATTCAGCGTCCGGGAATCAGAAAAAAAATAACAGAAGATTTAGATACTTTGATGACTTTATCAGAAAAAGCTGAAGCAATCAGTGAAGAATCTCGAAAATTTTCGTTGTATGATACGGTTGAAGAACTGCGTTATATTCTTTTGCAGGAATTGGATTACAGAAAAGAAGCAGATAATCTGAGACGATTAAAAGAAAATATGGCAGAATTTAAACATTTAGTTGTGCCTTATGTGGTTGATGATTATTCTGCTAAAAAAGTACTCACCATGGAATACATCAAAGGGCAAAAAGCTACAACATTATCTGCTTTTCAGATGGAAAATCTTCCTAAAGAAAAGATGATAGATGATTTTGTAAAAGGATATTTAAAACAAATCATTGTAGATGGTTTTGCTCACGCCGATCCTCATCCGGGAAATATTCATGTGTTGAAATCCGGAAAATTAGCAATGATGGATTTGGGAATGGTAGCCAGATTTGATGAAGTAATCAAAGAAAATATTCTTAAACTCATGATAGCTTTAAGCGATGGAGATGGAGAAGAAGTCACTAAAGTTTTGTTGGAAATCAGTGAGTATGAAGAAAAAAATGTGGATATCCACAAATTTAAAAGAAGTGTTTTAAGAAAAGTTCAGGAAAATCAAGATCAAAAAGCAGAGAATTTACAAAATGGGCGAACCATTATGGAAATCAATAAAATTGCTGCTCAGTTGGAAATAAAATTACCGGTAGAATTGGTTTCTTTAGGAAAAATATTACTTAATATGGATCAGATTATTGCCGTGTTAACACCGGAATATCAACTGCAAGAAACAGTGAAAAGCTATGTAAAACAATTGATGAAACACAATATGTTTGATCAATTAAAAACAGGAAATATTTTAAGAAATATCTTGGAAAGCAAAGAGTTTTTAGAAAATATTCCTTATCGATTAAATAAAATTACAGAAGATTTAGCCAATCAACAATTCAAACTTAAATTAGATGTAATCGATGAAAGAAGATTTATTTTGGCTTTACAAAAAGTTGCCAATCGAATCGCAAGTGCATTGATTGTTGCTTCTTTGATATTAGGCGCAGCATTGATTATGAGAATTCCTACCAAATGGACAATTTGGGGATATCCCGGATTTGCAGTTTTGTTTTTTATTTTTGCCGCTTTAATCGGTTTATATTTAGTTTATCAAATATTGTTTAAAGATGAAGAAGAATCTGATCGAAGATAAACAAGTGTTTAAAATTAAAAAACCTGAAAATCAGCTTGTTTTTAAAAATGATAAATTTAAAATAGAATTATGGATTAAACGCTTAGACAATATTTATCCAAACAGTTTAGGAAATAAAATCTATAAGTTGAAATACAACTTATTGGAAGCCAAAAAAAGAAAAAAAGAAGCAATTCTAACTTTTGGTGGAGCTTATTCTAATCATATTGCAGCGGTGGCTTTAGCCGCAAAAAATGAAAATTTAAAAAGTATAGGAATAATAAGAGGAGAGGAGTTGGGAATTGATTTAAAAAAAACACTTTCGCAAAATTCGACTTTGGCAAAAGCTGCAAAAAACGGAATGAAATTCGAGTTTATTTCTCGTCAATCTTATCGAGAAAAACACAAGGTAGAATTTCAAAAAAAAATACTTCAAAAATTTCCTCATGCGTATATTTTACCGGAGGGCGGGACAAATACTTTAGCGATAAAAGGTTGTGAAGAAATTTTAGAAAAATCCGATAAAAATTTTGATTATATCTGCTGTCCGGTGGGAACCGGAGGAACTTTAAGCGGAATTATCAATTCGGCTTCTGCTGATCAAAAAATATTAGGATTTTCAGCTTTAAATGCAGATTTAGAAGAAGAAATATCTAAAAATGTACAAGCAAAAAATTGGAAAATCTTTAAAGAACAAGAATTTGGTGGTTTTGCTAAAATAAATAAGGAATTAGTGAGTTTTATTAATAAGTTTACCGAAGAATATCACATTGTTTTAGATCCAATTTATACCGCAAAAATGTTTTATGCGATAGTTAAAAACATGAAAATGAAGTGTTTTAAAGAAAACAGTCGTATTTTAGCCGTTCATACCGGAGGTTTACAAGGAATTGAAGGAATGAATCAAAGATTAAAAAAGAAAAAACTTCCAATCATAAAAGATAATATTTAGCAGTGAGAACCAATTTATTAATACTTATAGGAGTTTTATTTTTGTTTGCTTCTTGTGGAGGAAGTAAGAAATATTCGCGCAGCATAAAGAAAAAACCACAATCAAAAACACAACAAACGTATAAACACCAACCAAAATTAGGGAAAAATATTCCGAGTATTGAAGAATTACCCAATCCTTTGGAACAGAAGATTCCTCATTTTGAAAGTGATGTTTCTCGCTATATTTATATGTATAAAGCTATAGCTATGGAAGAAATGGGAACTTATGGAATTCCTGCCAGTATTACTTTGGCACAAGGGATTTTGGAATCGGGTTCCGGAAAATCTGAATTAGTGAGAAAATCCAATAATCATTTCGGAATTAAATGCCACGAATGGAAGGGAGATCGGGTTTATCATGATGATGATTTACTGCAGGAATGTTTTAGAAAATATAAAAATCCAAACTATTCTTTTAGAGACCATTCTTTATTCTTAAAAAATCGACCTCGTTATGCAAAACTTTTTGAGTTATCTATCGATGATTATAAAGGTTGGGCAAGAGGATTAAAAGCTGCAGGATATGCTACAGATCCTGCTTATCCCAGAAAACTGATTGAAATTATTGAAAGACATGATTTACAGCAATATGATCAAGAAGTTTTAAAACAATTAAACTCCACAACTCCTCAAGGAGAATTGGCATCAAAAGAACCTGAACCTGCTGAAAAACAAATAAAACCGGAAAAAAACACTCCGGAAAAAACTTATATTGTTCAAAAAGGAGATACTTTATATAGTATTTCTAAACGCTTTGGATTATCTGTGGAAAAACTAAAAGAACAAAATAATCTTTCTGAAAACTCAATTTCCATCGGTCAAGAGTTGATTGTAAATTAGAATAATTCTTTTAAAAATAACTAAAAATACTATTTGTCCGTTAATTTTTTTAAGTTTACACGCTTGAAGTAACACCTGCTTTAAGATGTAAACTAAAAAATATTTATTATGAAAAACGGATTACTATTTTCTTTTCTTTTATTTTTTGGATTGAGTTTTTCCCAACCTCCTGAAGGATATTATTCTGATGCTGAAGGTTTATCGGGATATGAGTTGAAAACAAAACTAAAAGAAATAACTGCGGCCGGACACAACGCTCAAACTTATGGAGCATTATGGGGATTTTTTAATGAACATGAATTAGATAAGTATTACGAAAATGACAACACCATCTTAGATGTATATTCTGAAAATCCGGATGGAGAAGACCCTTATACTTATGAAGCTTCAGAGGGACAATGCGGAAGCGCAGGTTATAGCCAAGAAGGAGATTGTTATAACAGAGAACATCTGATGCCACAAAGTTGGTTTAACAAAGGTATGCCCATGCGAACAGATATTCATCATATTTTTCCGGTTGATGGATATGTAAATGCAATCCATGGACATATGCCTTTTGGAGAAGTAGATAATCCATCTCAAACCTCTTTAAATGGAAGTAAAAAAGGACAAAATTCTTATGATTTTCCGGGAGCATACACCGGACAAGTTTTTGAACCCATAGATGAATTTAAAGGAGACATAGCAAGAACTTATTTGTATATGGCTATGCGTTATGAAGATCAAGTTGCCAATTGGCAGCATTCCAACAGCGGAAGTCAAAACACTTTTAATGGAACTTCAGATCAAGTTTTTAATGATTGGACCATAGATATGTTATTAAAATGGCATAATGAAGATCCGGTTTCACAACGTGAAATTGTAAGAAATGATGCTGCTTATGATTTTCAAGGAAATAGAAACCCATTTGTAGATCACCCGGAATTTGCGGATATGATCTGGGCTTCGGAAGATTATCAAGCACAAGAAATTATTTTTGAAGAAGATTTTAATGATTGTGATTTAATTGAAGATCAATTTATAATCGTTAGCGAAGAAAGTTCTGCAGATTGGAAATGTATTTCAAGTTTTGGACAACACAATACCGGAGCTATGCAAATGAACGCTTTTGTAGATGGAGAAAATCAACCGAGTTTAGATTGGTTAATTACTGCAAATCCTGTTAACACCACTGGTTATTCAGAAGAAGAGTTGAGCTTTTATGCCGCTTCAACTTTTGGAAATACTCCTTTACAAATTTTGTATTCTAATGATTATGATGGTGGAGAAAACCCATCAGATTTTGAATGGCACACTATTCCAGGAGCTTCTTTACCAACCCACACCGGAATTGAAGATCAAGAAATAGGACATTATCTTTCTAAAATAAATATTTCTACTATTGCCGAAAATGATTTTTATTTGGCTTTTAGATATGACAACACCAAT
>JAJYSY010000002.1 GCA_021793375.1 Bacteroidota bacterium
TGATTTTCAAAGCATGAAGATACTAAATCTCTACGATTTCTCCTAATAATTAATCTTAGAAAAAGAAAAAAGCTGCCCCAGTTATGAGACAGCTTCTTGAGAATATACTTATTTCTCTATTAGTTAATTTCAACAACTTCTATCTCGAAATTAAGCTCTTTTCCTGCTAAAGGGTGATTTGCATCTACAACAATAGATTCTTCTTTTACTTCAGCTATTCTTAATTGCTGCTCTCTTCCGTCAGGCATTTGTGCAGCCAATCCCATTCCTACTTCTGGTTTTATTTCTGCAGGAAGTTGAGATTTAGGAATTTCTTGGAAAAGTTCTTTTTTAACTTCTCCATAAGCTTCTTCCGGAGCTATTGATATTTCCTTTTTCTCATTAAGTTCCATGTCTAACACTCCTTTCTCAAATCCGGGAATCATCATCCCCGCTCCTACTTTAAACTCAAGCGGATCGCGGTTTAATGAACTGTCAAATACTTGTCCATCATTAAGTTTTCCGGTGTAGTGCACTTTTACAGTGTCGTCTTTTTTTACTCTACTCATAAATAGAATTTTGTAATTATTCTGTGGAAATGAATTTTTCATTTCCGATTTTTTAGAAATGCAAAGTTATAAAGAAGATATCATCTAACCACAGAAAAAACTGTTTTTCAGCTTATTAAATTCTCTTGTTAATTGTTATCAAACAAATTATTCTCCTCCTTCATCTGCCGGAGTTAAATTATACTCTTGTCCTCCGTCTTTATCATTAGGATTTTTTATTTTTTCATCAGTAGAATGAAAGTCAAACCTATAAGATGCTCCTATTCCAATTTGCCAACGGAAAGGCGTGTTTTTAAAGTTAACCATTCCTGATAAATCCACCTGAAGATCAGGCATAATCAAATAAGCTCCTCCCAACCTCAATAATTCATCGCTATAAAAATCATCTATAATAGTTTGAAATTCCGCAAAAATTGTGGAACGCATCCCCACAGCTTGTGTAAAGGTAAATATAGCAGAATATCTTTTGTGGTCATCGGTCAATCGATCTGCAATAAAATTCATTACCAATGCTGAATTTCCCCAATTGTGTTGAGTTATCAAAGCCAATTTTAAACTGGAATTTGCAATTTCTCCACCAAAAAAAGGATAACCTTCCGGACGACTTCCCGGGGTGAAATTATATCCTGCATAAACAGAAACAGCCGGCAATAAATCTCGCCATTGAAAGCTGTTGTTTGCTTTCCAACTATACAGATTTGGTTTTTCAAATTCCCTCATTTTATAAGGATCATATACCAAATATTTTGCGCCAATAGTGTTTGATCTAAAATTTGAAGAAGAAACCGTTTCTGTGGTTCCGCCAACAGGAATTTCTTGTTTAATAAAATTAAAATCTCCGCGAATATTCAATTCCAGATTTTCTAAAAGCAAACCATATCTGATTTCATATTCCGATCCGAAATTCTTGGTTTTTATATCTGTTAAATCATGTTTATCCACTCCATAATAAGGTCCGACTTCTACTTGAATAACATCTCGTCCTACCGCAAAACCACCCTGAGAAACTCCGGGACGATTTGCGTTTATGGTTTCTGTATATTGCGCATACATGGAGGGAGAAAATCCTATGGTGAATAAAAAAATTATAAGCAGTATTTTTTTCATTTTCTAAGTTTTAGCATTCAAATATAAATATTTTAAGTTTTTTGCAACTTCTTTTAATTATCTAATTGATATTTTTGTGAAAATTATCATTTTATGATTACAGCATCTTTAACTGGTTTTTTCAAAACACTGTTTATTCTTGTCGGAATTTATCTGTTGTTAAGAATCTTGTTAAGGCGTTTTATGCCGTATATTCTTCAGTTTTTTATCCGTAGAATGGCTTCAAAAGCGGAACAAAAATTTCACGCTCAAAATTCTAATTTTAATTCTAAAAAGAAAATAGGAAAAACCTCAATAGATTATATTCCGCCAAACAAATACAAATCTAATAAAGACTCCGGAGAATATATTGATTACGAAGAAATTGATTAGTTTTACGACTTTTCAGTATTATAATCATTTCTCATGACTTTTGATTTAAAAAAACTTTTACCTCATATCCTTATTATTCTTGGGTTTATCGTAGCTTCTTTAGCTTATTTTAACCCTGTTTTAAGCGGAGAAAAAATTTTTCAAAGTGATATTCAGCAATCTCGTGGAATGACCCGCCAAGCTGATGACTTCAGAAAAGAACATCAAGAAGAAACTTATTGGGTAGATAACGCTTTTGGAGGAATGCCCTCTTATTTAATCAACAAGCGTTATCCTGATAATTTCATAAGAAATGTAGATAAAACAATACGTTTTTTACCCAGACCGGCAGATTACCTTTTTCTTTATTTTGTTGGACTTTATGTGTTGTTTTTAGTTTTAAAAATAGATTATAAATTAGCCGCTGTTGGAGCTTTAGCTTTTGGTTTTTCTACTTATCTCATCATCATTTTAGGAGTTGGACACAACGCAAAAGCACACGCTATTGCTTATATGCCCTTGGTTTTAGCAGGTATTTTCTCCGTTTTTCGAAAAAAATATTTCTGGGGCGGTATTTTACTCGCTCTCAGTTTAGCTTTAGAGATTTATACCGGGCATTTTCAAATCACCTACTATTTATTATTGGTGGTCTTAATCATCGGAATTGCACATCTTTATCAAGCTTTTAAAGACAAAAAACTCAAAGAATTTTTTACCGCCATCGGAGTGATGGTGATTGCATTAATTTTAGGAATTGCTTCCAATGCCACTACTTTATTGACTTCAAAAGAATATACAGATTTCAGTACACGCGGAGATACCGGATTGACAATTTCAAAAGACGGAAGTGAAAAACCCTCCAGCGGATTAAGCTATGAATACATCACAGAATATAGCTACGGAATTGCAGAAACAATGAACCTGTTTATTCCCAGATTTATGGGAGGAGCAAGCACAGAATCCTTAGATGAAAACTCTAATTCTTATCAAAGTTTAATCGATTATGGATTACCTGCTCCGCAAGCCAAAGAAATCGTACAAAATCTTCCTACTTATTGGGGAGAACAACCCATTGTCGCAGCTCCAAATTATGTGGGTGCCAGTGTGATTTTTCTATTTATTTTAGCTTTATATTTAGTAAAAGGTAGATTAAAATGGTGGGTGGTCGGCTCCGGGATTTTAGCTTTATTGCTTTCTTGGGGAGATCATTTTAGTATTTTAACCAAGTTTTTCATAGATTATATTCCTTTATACTCAAAATTTAGAACCGTTTCTATGGTTCAAATAATTTTACAATTCCTTATTCCTTTCTTTGGAATTTATGGATTGAGTAAAATATTTTCTGATAAAATTGATCTACAGGAAAAAACACACGCTTTAAAATGGGCAACGATTATCACCGGAGGAGTAAGCTTATTTTTCTTGCTTTTCAAAAACATGCTTTTTGATTTTTCAGGAGCTTATGACAGTTATTATTTGCAAAATTTAGGTCCCGATTTTGTTGATGCCATCAAACAAGATCGAATCGATATGCTCAATGCTGATGCAATTAGAAGTTTGATTTTTGTGTTGATTTCTGCTTTGATTATTTATGCTTTCCTCAAAAATAAACTGAAACAAAATTTAAGCATCGGACTTTTTGCTGTGTTGATTTTAATTGATTTGATAAGTGTAGATAAAAAATATGTCAACAAAAAAGATTTCATAAAACCAAGTGAATATGCAACTGCTTTTCAAGCTTACGATGCAGACAAGCAAATTATGAAGGATAAAGAACACTTCAAAGTTTTAGATCTTTCTACCAATCCGATGAACTCTGCAAGAGCTTCTTATTTCCACAGTTCCTTAGGCGGATATCACGCTGCAAAACCCGGACGTATGCAAGAATTATATGATTTTCATATTGCAGAAGGACGAGATCAAGTAATCAATATGTTGAACACAAAATATTTTATCCTTGAAAATGATGGAGAAGTTTTTGCTCAATTAAACCCGGATAGAAATGGACCTGCTTGGTTTGTAAATAAAGTTCTTTTCGTAGATTCTGCCAATGAAGAAATCAAAGCTTTAGATAGCATCAATACCAAAAAAACAGCGGTGGTTAATTCTATTTATAAAGACAACTTTAATCAACAAGAATTTGCTTCTCATTCAGAAGATCAAATTCATTTAGAAAGTTATCAACCCAATGAGTTAACTTATTCTTACACACTTCAAGAAGATAGATTTGCTGTTTTTTCAGAAATATATTATCCAAAAGGTTGGGAAGTAAAAATTGATGGAAAAGAAGTAGAAATGATTCCAACAAATTATGTTTTACGCGGAGTTATTTTGCCAAAAGGAGAACATGAAATTACTTTTAAGTTTGATCCAAGAATTATTAAAGTTGGTAGTTCCATCACGCTTTCTACCGGAATTTTATTTTTAATTTTAATTATAGGAGGAGTATTTTTTAACTTTAAAAAGAGAAAAAACCTAAACGCTTAAAAAATAAAAGCTGATGAAAAAAGTATTAATTATCACTTATTATTGGCCTCCAGCAGGAGGCCCGGGAGTGCAGCGTTGGTTAAAATTTGTAAAATATCTTCCGGATTTTGGAATAGAACCTATTGTTTTTATTCCAGAAAATCCTACTTATCCGATTCAAGACAAAAGTTTATTTGAGGAAGTTTCTCCGAACTTAAAAGTCATCAAACAACCTATTTTTGAACCTTATAAATTCGCTAATTTAATAGCTAAAAAGAAAACAAATCAATTCAGCAGCGGAATTATAGATCCACAAAAAGAACAAACTTTTTTACAAAAAACAATGCTGAGTATTCGCGGAAATCTCTTTATTCCGGATGCGCGAAAATTTTGGATAAATCCTTCAACAAAATTTTTAAAATCCTATGTAAAAAAACATCAAATCAACACCATAATCACTACAGGTCCACCACATAGTGTCCACCTCATTGGATTAAAGCTAAAGCAAAAATTAAATTTAAAATGGATTGCAGATTTTAGAGATCCGTGGACGAAAATTAGTTATCATAAAAGACTAAGGTTGAGTAAGTATTCACAAAAAAGACATCGCCAACTTGAAGCAACAGTCCTTAAAAATACTAATCATATTATTACAACAAGTTGTAAAACAAAACAAGACTTTAAAAAAATTACAAATCAGCCAATAACAGTAATTACCAACGGATATGACATTTACTATAAAAAAAATACACAAACCCTCGATAATACTTTTACTCTTTCACATATAGGTAATTTACTTTCCGGAAGAAACCCTGAAAATCTTTGGATTGCCCTTAGTGAATTAATAGAAGAATACCCAAAAATAAAGTCCCAATTAAAAATTCAATTTATCGGAAAATTAAGTGATGAAACTGTACAAAGCCTTAACTTAAACAAATTGGCTCCATATATAAAAATAATAGATTATGTACCTCATAAAAAAGCTATAGAATATCAGAAAAAATCTCAAATTCTTCTTTTGATTGAAGTAGATAGTAAAGAAACTCGAGAAATTATTCCTGGAAAACTTTTTGAATATTTAAACGCAAAAAGACCTATCTTGGCTATTGGCCCAAAAGATTGGGAAGTAAAGAAAATCATTGAAGAAACCAATAGCGGTTTTTGTTTTTCTTTTCAAGACAAAAAAGAAATAAAATCTGTTTTACTCACTTTTTTTAAAGCCTATCAAAAAGGGAAATTAACTGTAGATTCTAAAAACATCGCACAATATCATCGGAAAAATCTCACCAAAAATTTAAGCGAAATCATCAAAAGTCTTTAAGATCTAAACAGAAGCAAACTGAACTTCATGCAGTTTTTTATAGTATCCGCCTTCTTTCTTCAATAATTCATAATGTGTTCCCTGCTCCACAATTTTTCCTTTTTCCATCACAATAATATTATCTGCTTTTTTGATGGTCGCCAATCTATGGGCAATAATTATAGAAGTTCTTCCCTCCGTTATTTTTTCTGTAGCCTGTTGAATTAATAATTCACTGTTGGTATCTACAGAAGAAGTAGCTTCGTCTAAAATCAAAATACTGGGTTTACTGACATAAGCTCTTAAAAATGAAATCAATTGACGCTGCCCGGAAGATAACATCACTCCTCTTTCTTTTACATTATAATCATATCCTCCCGGCAAGCTGCTGATAAAATCATGTACGCCTATTTTTTTAGCAGATTCAATAACTTCTTCGCGGGTGATTTCAGGATTATTTAAAGTGATATTATTTAAAATTGAATCTGCAAACAGGAAAACATCTTGTAAAACTACTGCGATTTCCTCGCGTAAAGATGCTAAAGTAATGTCTTTTATATTTACCCCATCAACCAAGATTTCTCCTTCATCAATTTCATAAAATCTGCTGAGTAAATTGATAATTGTAGATTTTCCTGCTCCTGTGGCTCCAACAATAGCAATAGTTTGGCCAGCTTTTACTTCTAAAGAAATTCCGCGTAAAACTTCTTCTCCTTTTAAATAACTAAAACGAACATCTTTAAAAGTAATATTTCCTTTAATATCCTTAATTTCTTCTGTTCCTTCATCAGCAATATAAGATTCTGTGTCCAAAACCTTAAACACTCTATTTGCCGCCACCATTCCCATTTGCATGGTGTTAAATTGGTTTGCCAATTGTCTTAAAGGTCTGAAAAGAATCTGAATCAACTGCAAAAACATTACAATCACACCAAAGCTTAAATTGGCGTCTTTCATAATATTCATCCCGCCATACCAAACCACTAAACCAATAGTAAAAGAACTGGCAATATCTGCAATTGGAAAATAAAATGAGTTATACCAAACTGTTTTTATCCAAGCTTTTCTGTGTTTGTCATTAATCTTTTTAAATCTTTCATATTCTGTTTTTTCCCTTCCAAAAATCTGAACAATTTTCATTCCGGTGAGGTGTTCTTGCACAAAAGAATTCAGATTTGCCACTTGATTTCTAACATCTTCAAAAGCTATTTTCATTTTCTTTTGAAAAACTCTTGTGGCGTACATAATAAAAGGCATCACTGCCATTACCAAAAGTGTTAGTTTCCAGTTTTGATAAAACATCACAATCAAAACCACAGACATTTTCAGTAAATCACTGACAATCATAAAAAGTCCTTCACTAAAAACACTGGCAATGGTTTCTATATCACTAACTGCTCGTGTTACCAATCTTCCGACAGAAGAGCGATCGTAATATTGTTTTTTGAACGCTGTCATTCTTTTAAAAAGTTTTGTTCTGATATCGCGAATCACCATCTGCCCCAACCAATTGGCGTAATACACAAATAAAAACTGAAAAACTACTTCCAGAATTAAAGCAATTCCCATCAAACTGATGAAAAAAACCAATTGAGAATAATCTTTGGGAACTATTCCTTCGTCGATGGTTATTTTTGTTAAATAAGGACGAGCTACTCCAAAAAAAGACAATAAAATTGCTGCTAAAGCAACAAAATAGAAAACCAATTTATAAGGTTTTGTATATTTCAACAGTCGTTTAAACAACTGCATATCAAATATTTCTCCTGTTTTTGAAGACATTAATTCAGTTTTAAATTTTCCGGATAAGTAATTTTATGTAAAAATAGCCCTTTTGCAGCCATAGATTTTCCTGCTCTGCTTCTATTTTTACTTTTTAATATTTCTTCTAAATCCGATAAAGTTTTTTTTCTTTTTCCAATTTCTAATAAAGTTCCTACAATTGCTCTAACCATATTTCTTAAAAACCGATCAGCAACTATAGTAAAAATCAATTGATCTTCTATTTTTTGCCAATCAGCTTTTTCTATTTTACAATTATAAGTTCTTACATCTGTTTTTACTTTTGAAAAACATTGAAAATCAGTATGTTTTTTTAGTATTTCACAAGCTTCATTCATAATATCCACTTCTATTTTTCCGGGAATTAAACACGAAAAATCTCTGGTAAATGGATTTTTTTCTAAAGAAATATAATATTTGTATTCTCTTGAAATCGCATCAAAACGCGCATGTGCATCAGCTTTTACCGGATATATTTGGTAAACCACAATAGCTTCTGGCAACATTCTGTTGAGTTTATAAATCAAATCTTTTGCTTTAAAAGATTTTTCTAAATCAAAATGAGCTATAAAATGTTTGGCATGAACTCCGGTGTCTGTTCTGCCTGCTCCTATAACCTCAACTTTTTGTTGAAATATTTTTGCTAAACAAGTTTCTAAAACTTCTTGTATAGTAATAGCATTGGGTTGTTTTTGCCAACCGTGGAAATTCGTTCCATCATAAGCTAATTCTATAAAATACCTCAAAACTACTTTTTAAAAAACGCAAAGTTAAGATATTGCAATTGTTTTTCATAAAGAAGTGCAGACTGTTCTATTCTTTAAAATTTATTTATTCTTTTTTCCTCCAAATATTTTTCTAAAAATTCCTTTCTTTTCCTTTCTCGCTTCTCTTCTTTCTTTTCGTTTTCTTTTACGTTTTTCTTTTCTGGTTTCTTTTTTTATTTCTTTTTCAGATTTTTCAAATGTGATATAATCTGTATTTTTTCCAAAAACTTTTTCAAAAAAACCATCTTTTTCTGTGGGCGGACAATCCAAAGAAGCAAGAATTTCTGCCGAAGGTTTTTCAAATCTTTTTGTTGTAAATGTATTAAAATCTTCATCAGCATTCATTTTTTGTAGCATTCCCGCAAAAATAGGTAAAGCAGAATTAGCGCCTTGTCCTAACGCTGTGGAAGGAAATTTTATTTGTGAATTATCATTTCCTACCCAAGTTACAGTTACTAAATCAGGTAATAATCCCACAAACCAACCATCTTTATTTTCTTGTGTGGTTCCTGTTTTTCCGGCTAAATCATTTTGAAAATGATAAACATTTCTCAGTCTTTGTGCTGTTCCTTTGTTGACAACATTTTTTAATATTTCTAAAGTTTGCTGACGAGTTTTTTCTTTAAAAACTTCTTTAGATTCTTGTTTTGGATGAAATTCAGCAATAATATTTCCGTTTTTATCTTCTATTTTTTCAATAAAATAAGGATTAACAGGTTTTCCTTCATTTAAAAAAACAGCGTAAGCTTTTGCTAAATCCAATAATTTAATTTCAGAAACGCCTAAAGCAATCGAAGGTTGATTTTCTATTTTTTCTTTTATTCCAACTTCTTGAATTTTATCTATAACTTTTTGAATTCCAACATCTCTTAAAACTTTTATCGTGATGGTATTCAAAGATTGTGTTAAGGCTTCTGACAAAGAATAATTTAATTTTTCATCGATATTTTTATTGGCATTTCTTGGTCTCCAGTTTTTTAAATCTGTATAAGTTACTTCGTTTGCCGGATAATAATCACAAGGTTTAATTCCATTTTCTAAAGCTGTTGCATAAACAAAAGGTTTAATTGTAGAACCGACTTGTCTTTTACTCTGTGAAACATGATCATATTGAAAATACCTATAATCAATTCCTCCAATATAAGTTAAAACAGCCCCGGAATGAGGATCTAAAGAAACCATTCCCGTGTTTAAAAACTTCAAATAATGCCTTAAACTATCTATAACTGAAACAATTTTTACTTCATTTTTTTTCCAATTATATAATTCTGTTTCTTTTGCTATACTCAAAGAGTCCAATATTTCTGCTTTTGAAAAACCTTTGCGAGATAATTTTTTATAAGCAGAAAGCTTTTGTATTTCTTTTTGAACAATTTCTGAATTTGCTCGCCAAGGCGGATTATTTCCAAAAGAATTTTCAAATTTTTCTTGTAATTCCATCAAATGTTTTCGCATAGATTCTTCTGCATACTTCTGCATTTTAGCATCTAAAGTAGTATAGATTTTTAATCCATCTTCTTTGATTTTATAAGCACTTCCATCGGGTTTTCTATATTTTTTATCCGCTAATATTTTTTTAGTTTCTTTTCTGACTTGTTCCACAAAATAAGGAGCCGGAGCAGTACTGGAGCCATAATTTTTATAATCTATCTTTATTTTTTCTTTCATCACAGCTATGGTTTCTGCGGTGGTGAGAAATCCATATTTTTCCATTTGTTTTAAAACCACATCTCTTCTCAATTGACTTCTCTCAGGAAATAATCTGGGATTATAAGAATGATTTGCTTTTAATGTTCCCACTAAAGTTGCTGCTTGAGATAAGGTTAAGTTTTTTGTTTTTGTATTAAAAAATTTCTGAGCAGCACTTTCAATTCCATAAGTATCTCCACTAAACGGAACTGTATTTAAATAAAGCGTAAGAATTTCATTTTTATCATAGATTTTCTCTAATCTTCTGGCCACAATACTTTCTCTTATTTTATTAATAACCACACTCATAAAAGCAAAATTCTTTCTGCCATACAAGTTTTTTGCCAGCTGTAAAGTGATGGTACTCCCCCCGCCGGAAGATTTATCTTGCATTAAAATTGTTTTCAACAAAACTCGCATCACACTTTGTTGATCTACACCATTATGTTCATAAAATCTTGCATCTTCTGTAGCGATTAAAGCTTGGATTAATTCCTCTGGAATTTCTTCAAAAGGTATAGATTCTCTATCAGTGATAAAATATTTTCCTATCAGTTTTTCATTTCTGTCAAATACTTGTGATGCTTGAATATGCGAAAGATTAGATAATTCTTCTTGTTCTGGAATTTTCCCGAAAAAACCATAATAAATACTCGCGTAAAAACCTAAAATCAATAGAAAAAACAAGCATAAAAATCCTGCAATCCATTTTATCCATTTATTGTTTATAAGTTTTTTCAACATAAAAATATTAGCTATCTCTTTTATCAACGTTAAGTCTTCAGAAAAAGTTTTTAATCTTTTTTATTTTATAAACTCTTAACTTTTAAAGATGATAATTCTCTATTTGTTTTTATTTTTAAATTTTAAATTCAAAAATCGATTATATGAAATCTTTTATATTAAAATTTATTTTACTGCTTTTTTCTTTGTTTTTTATTTCCTCAATTCATGCACAAGAAACCAAAATTATGATTCGTGCTAAAGCAAAAGATGCTAAATTCATCGGATCTTCTATTGGCGGAGCTGAAATTGTAGTAAAAAATGCAGAAACACAAGAAATCTTAGCCAAAGGTTTGACAACAGGAAGCACAGGAAATACAGAAATAATCATGGAAAAACCTCATCAAAGAAAACCCAATTTAAGCGATGAAGAAACTGCCGGGTTTTTAGCAAAAATAAATCTTGAAAAACCTACTTTTTTAACCATTGAAGCCAAAGCACCCATCAATGCAAAACAAGCTAAAGTGATGAGCAGCACCCAACTTTGGGCAATTCCTGAAAAAGATATTTTAGGAGATGGAGTGGTTTTGGAAATTCCCGGGTTTGTAGTAGATATTCTTTCGCCTCAACGTCATAATATTTATGAAAAAAACACTGAAATAGAAATAAAATCTAATATTGTAATGATGTGTGGTTGCCCAATTACTCCCGATGGAATTTGGAATGCTGATGATTATGAAGTGAAAGCAATTCTTAGTAAAGAAAATAAAACCATCAAGGAAATTGAAATGAAATATGATGGAAAACCCAATACTTTTTCCGGAAAAATAAATGAAAATCCGGGATTATATGAAATTACCGTTTTTGCTTATGATGCAAACACCGGAAACACGGGAGTAGACAAGACAAATATTATTATTAATTAAGCACATTTTTATTTTTTTAAAGCAAATATCTTTTAAAGATTGTATTTTTAGCAAAATGATTTTTTTATGTATCACCTAAAAATTTTACAGAGAAACTATATTTCACACGACACCATTCGTTTTATTATAGAAAAACCAAAGGATGAAGATTTTATTTATCATCCTGCTCAAGCAGCACATCTTTCTATAAACAAGCCGGGTTGGGAAGATAAAAAAAGACCTTTTACTTTTACTTCTTTAAACGATTGGCCTGAACTTGAATTTGTTATTAAAATTTATGAAGATCGTGAAGGCGTAACACATCAGTTTTCAAAGCTTGAAGTCGGCGATGAAATTATTTTACACGATGTTTTTGAAACTTTAAAATACAATGGTCCCGGAATTTTCTTGGCCGGAGGAACAGGAATTACACCTTTTATAGCAATTTTCAGAGCATTGAAAGCCAGTGGTAATTTAAGAAATATTGCTTTGTTATATTCCAACAAAACACAAGAGGATATTCTTTTTGGAAAAGAATTACACGAAATGTTGGGCAATGCTTTTATGAATGTTTTTACCAGACAAGGGGTTATTGGATTTAGAGAACGTCATATTGACAGAAAATTCTTGATTGAAAATATCGGAAATTTTGACCATAGATTTTATGTTTGCGGTCCAAAAGATTTCACAGAAGATATCACTAAACATTTAATTAGTTTGGGTGCCAAACCTGAAGCTATTACTTTTTAAAATTAAATTATTTTGGAAAAGCCTATTCATGATTTTTTCTCAAAAGATCACCGACGTGTAGATTTGTTGTTGGAAAAAGCAATTCAAGATTTAGATAATATCAACATGGAAATTTATCAAGAATTTAGAATTGCTTTATTGACGCACATCAAAATGGAAGAGAATATTCTTTTCCCTGCGGCGAAAAAAGCCAACAATGGAAAACAACTTCCAGATTTTCAGCGTTATAGATTAGAACACGCTGCTATCACTACTTTATTGGCTGTTTATCCTAATCCTGAATTGATTAAAGTTTTAAAGTATGTTTTAGATCAGCACGATGAGGCAGAAGAAAAACCTGGAGGAATGTATGATGTTTGTGAAAAACTCACCAACAGTCAAACTTCAGATCTTTTGAAAGAATTAAAAAATATTAAACCAACTCCTGTTCATCCCCCCAAAAAGGAAGATTATGTTTTTGAAGCAGCAAAACGTGTTTTATCAAGAGCAGGATACGATTATGATGAATTGGCAAAAAAGCTTTCTAATTAAGCTGTGGTTTTATCATCTGAAATAAGTTTTATTCTCCAAAAATAAGTTGATTTTTAATCAGCTTATTTTTTTATCAACTTTTTTGTTTTTCGAATTTTAAAATATAAAATAATTGCTGAAAGTGTTAAACAAACCACAGCGATAATCCCCATATTAAGCAAAGGTTGATAAATATGAGATATCCCGGAGTGATTGAGATAAAGCAATCTAAAAATCTTTAAATAATGCGTCAAAGGAATTAAATCTGCAATAGTTTGCACCCAAATTGGCATTTGACTTAAAGGCCAAGTAAATCCGCTTAAAATAAAACTTGGTGTGGCTACAACCATTAAAACTTCTGTAGCTTTTAATTGATCCGGTAAAATTATGCTCACCAATACTCCAATTCCGCAAACTGCTAAAATAAAAACAAAAGTACTCAATGCGAAAGCTCCTAAAGCTCCGCCAATGATCATATTATAATATTTGGAAAAACCCCAATACATTAAAATAATTCCAATAGACATCAATAAATACGGAATGATTTTTACGGCTAACATCCCTAAAGCATTGGGCATTTTTTCTACTAATTCTGTAAAAGTTCCATTTTCATATTCTGAAGCAAAAGTCAAAGCTAATCCCAAAAGTAAAACCTGTTGAAAAACTGTTAACAAAACACCGGGAAGCATAAAGTATAAATAATTTCCACTTCTGATGCTTTGTTTAATAATTGTGGTTTTAAAAGGTTCATAATTTTGAGCAGCTATATATTGCGGAACGCCTTTTTTCATTTGAGATTCTATTTGAATTCCGGCTTTCATCGTCATTGCAACAGTATTTACTGCCATCAAAGCGGTGTTTGAAGTCAAAGTATTGGAAGCATCTACAAAAAGACTAATTTCAGGCAAGCGATTTTGCTGAATATCTGCTGCAAAACTTTTGGGAATATCAACAATAACAGTGGCTTCCAAATCTATGGCTTTATCTTTTACACCAAACATAGAAGGCAAAATTTTTACGACTTCCACGCTTTCATTTTCTTCTAACATATCGATGAATTTTGTACTCATCGGACTGTTATCCTGATCGACCACAATAATGGGTAAATCAGTTATTTTTCCTTTTTGATAAACTGCTCCAATCAACACACCATATAAAATTGGTGCACCAATAAAGAGAATCCTCAACACTTTATTGTTGAAAAATAATCTGAATTCTCGTTTTATTAATTGAATAAAATTTTTCACAATCAATTATTTCTCAAGTTCTAAAGAAACTGTTGCTTTGGTAATTAATCCGCTGACTTCTTCAGGATTATCAGGGTGAACAAAAACTTCAAAAAGCGTTTGTTGCATGTCAAAATCAGGATAAGCGGTTGCAATATTAGCATAAGCACTTAAAGCTTTTACCGCAGTAACTTTTCCGGGAATTAATTCTTCATCTTTATAAAGAACTTTTATTTTCACTTCTTTTCCGGGTTGAATATTTCCTAATTTTTCTTCAGCTATTGTAAATCTAAAATGAACGGAAGAATCTATATATCCTCCAATCACAGGATATCCCGGCAAGGCCAATTCTCCGATTTTTAAATTTATATTTTCTACTGCCATATCTTGTGGAGCAATCATATATTTTTCTTTTTCTGCTGCTCCCACTTCAGAAATTGCTCCTGAAGCTTGTAATTGCTGACCTAAAGCCATGGTTTGCTGCTCTATTCTTGCGCCTGTTTTGGCTTCTTCTAATTCTGTTTTAGCGGCTTCATATTGATTTCTTGCTCCTTGATATTTTGCGTAAACCTCATCAAATTGTTGTTGAGGAACCAAACTGTCTTGCAACATTTTTTCTAATCTGTCTAATGATTTTTTTGCAAAATCAAATTGCTCTTTCAATCCGCCTACTTTGTTTTCCAATTGTTTTAATTGTCCCGCTGTTGCGCCTTGTATTGCCATTTGATATTGTGCTTCAGCAGATTTAAAAGCACCTTCTGCTTGTTGTTTTTTTGCATCAACTTCAGGAATATCCAAAACTATTAAAGTATCTCCTTTTTTGACTCTATCTCCTTCCAACACTAAGATTTTTTCTACATTTCCGGGAACTTTCGTGACCACAGAAATCTGATCTCTTTCGATTTTTCCCATAAAAGCCGGATCTATTTTTTTCTTATTACAAGAAATCAAGATCAATAAAAATCCTAAAGGTAAAATATTTTTAATTTTCATAATCCTCATAAATTTTATCCAATAATTCTCCTGTTCCCAATAAAAGTTCTATCGCTGCATTTCGTTGATTGAGAATTTGATTGTAATAATTCAAATTCACTTTATAAAATTCATTTTCAGAAGCCAATCTTTCTGTTAAATCAACTATTCCTGAAGCGTATTGTTTACTGGCTAAATTCAAATTATTTTTCGCAATTTTCACTTGTTGTTCTGCTACCAAAACTTTTTTATCAGCAGTTTGAAGATCTACTTTATTTTTATGAATTAATAATTCCAATTTCTCTTGGGTATCTTTTAACTTTGTTTCGCTGATTTCTAATTCTATTTCTGCTTTTTTTATTTTTTTTCGATTTTCTCCTCCTTTAAAAATATCCCATTTCAATCCTATTCCAACAGCTGCAGCCGGTTCTAATCTGATGTGATCTGCTCTGGCTTTTACATCTCCCGCAACAGGAACATCTCTGAATTTTAAACTTGAATTAAACGCATCTAAGTAAGTTAAATTTCCAAAAGCAAAAACCGTGGGAAAATCTAATCCTTTTTCTTTTTTATATGCATATTCTTTAGCTTTTTTGCCGGATTCCAAAGCTTTTAGTTCTGCTCTGTTTTCAGGGTTTTCAGCAGAATTTTTCACCAAAAAAGGTTGTAATTCATACATAATACCTTCTAATTCACTTTTTGACATTCTTGTTAAATAAGTCAATTTAGCATACAAAACTTCTCTGTTTCCTTCTGCTTCTACTCTTTTTTCTTCCAATTCTAAAATTGCCAATTTAAGTTTATCTCGATCATAAGGAATTGCTAAACCATTTTCTATGGCTTTCAAAACTTTTTGGTGTTCTTTATTTAATCTTTTTTCTGAATCTTCTAAAAGTTTATCTACTTCATTTAACAACATTAACTGATCAAAAGTCAATACTACTTCTTTGGCTACTTCTTCTTTTCCGGCTTCTGCCAAAAAACTTTCTGCTTTTTGTTTTTCTTCTAAAGCTTTAATTCCTTTGTTTACTTGACCTCCGGCAAAGATTATTTGTCGTGCAGAAACTCCTCCCATCAAAACTTGTGTTTGAAAATTAGACACTAAAGCATCTTCAAAAATCGGTGTTCCGGTGATGGGCAAATAATGTGTGGGAAATTCAGGACTCAATTGAGAGTATAAATAACCGTATCCTCCAATTAAGGAAACTTGAGGTAGATTTTTTCCTTTAACAGCTTCTTTTTCCAATTGTGTTCCATCACTTTCTTTTTGCTGAATTTGGACTTCAGCATTTTCTGTAATGGCTTGTTGAATAGGTTTTTTTAAAACTTCTTCTACAAAACTCTGTGCATGAGATTGAAAAACAGCACTTAAAAGAAAAATTCCAACTAAAAATGATTTATTTAAATTCTTCATATTTTCAGAATTTACACTAAGATGCAAAATTCTATAAAAATATGCATTTAATTTTTCAGATATCTTAAAAAATTATCATTTAACTTGTGAACGAATCACACTTAAGGTTTGTTGTGAAATTCCTAAATAAGAAGCGATATCTCCTAAAGGAGCACGAAGAATAATTTCCGGATTTTCAGCTAATAATTGCTGATATCGTTCTTGTGCATTTTCAAATTGAATTTTATTTAATCGGTTGGAAAAACTTCTTAAAATATCTACTAAAATCTGCTGAATTAATTTATTCATTTCCAAGCTGTTTTCTGTCCAATTTTTAACTTTCTGAAAAGGAATTTGAAAAATTACAGTCTGATTTTCAAGCGCTGTCAGCCCATAAATAGAAGTTTTATTTTGAAGATTGTTTTTATAAAAATTTTCTGATCGGGTGATAAATTTATTTTCTGTCAAAAAGTGATGTGTAATCGATTTATCTTCTTTATAATAAAACATTTTTACCAATCCATTTTCTACAAAATAAATATTTTTGGAAATGCTATTTGTAGGCAAAATCACTTCTCCTTTAGCAAAAGTTTTTCGCTCTCCGGAAAATATTAAATCATCTGTAATTTCTGTTGGCAAATGAAAATGCTGAGAAAGATAATCCTTTAAATTCAAGTATCAAGCTTTATTTGTTGGTGTTTTTTCTGTAGTTGCTTCTCTGAATAAATCTTCTAAATTTTTTAATTTTTGATTCATCTGAAGAATTTTCAATCCTTTTTCTTGTGCAAAATCAAATACTTCAGAACGCATATCTTTTTGTGTATTAAAACTGAGTTCATAGAAAAAGCTTCCGGTTGGATTTTCTATTTTATTCAAATTTGGAAGTTTTTGCAAAGCCACATTTTCTATTTTATAATCAAATTCTACTTGGATGATTTGTTGATTTTCTTCTCTTAAATCTTTTAATTTTTGATCGGCAACTAATTTTCCTTTATGAATGATAATCACTCTATCGCAAACAGCTTCTACTTCTTGCATAATATGAGTAGAAAGTAAAATAGTTTTTGTTTTTCCGATTTCTTTAATCAATTCTCTGATTTCTACCAACTGATTTGGATCCAATCCGGTGGTGGGTTCATCTAAAATCAAGACTTCAGGATTATGCAGTAATGCAGCTGCCAACCCTACTCTTTGACGATATCCTTTAGAAAGTTGTTCTATTTTTTTATGGGCTTCCAAAGTTAATCCGGTTAAGGTGATAACTTCTTCAATTCGTTTTTTTTCTATTTTATGAACTCTTCCGCAGAATTGTAAATATTCTCTGACATACATTTCTAAATACAACGGATTATGTTCAGGCAAATACCCAATTTCTTTTTGGATTTGTAATTTTTCTGTAGCTACAGATTTTTCATTTACAAAAGCTTTTCCTGAAGTTGGAGAAATAAATCCAGTGAGTATTTTCATGGTAGTAGATTTTCCCGCTCCATTTGGTCCTAAAAAACCAACAATTTCTCCGGATTTTATTGAAAAAGAAACATCGTTTACTGCTTTTTGCGAACCATAAATTTTTGTAAGATTTTCTACTTTAATACTCATAATTTTTATGCTTGCGTTTTAAGTTCTTCATCATTGTTTAAAAACTGCAAAATAATTGCTATTCCCATCACCAAAGCACAGCCAAATAAATTCAACCATAAATAAGGCATCCAATCAAACCACCAACCAATAATAACAATTATTTGTGTGATTAATGCAGCTATAAAAACAGCTTTACTCTTTACATATTTCACGAAAAATGCCAAAAGAAAAATTCCCAATACATTTCCATAAAAAATAGATCCGATAATATTGACCAGCTGAATTAAATTATCAAATAAATGTGCTGTACAAGCCACAAGAATTGCTAAACCTCCCCAAAGTAAAGTAAACCATCTTGAAGCTTTTAAATAATGTTTTTCATCTTTTTCTTTTTGCTGGTTTCTTCTGTATAAATCCACCACGGTTGTAGAAGCCAAAGCGTTGAGTTCTGAAGCTGTGGAAGACATAGCTGCAGATAAAATCACCGCTAATAAAAGTCCGATTAATCCGCGGGGAAGATTATTTAAAATAAAATGGATAAAAACATAATCCTTATCGTTGGTTTCTATTTTTTGATCTATTTCTGCTAAAACCTCTGCTCCTGAATTTCGAAGTTCTCGATCTTTTTGATTATAAAATTTTATTTCTTCTTTATAAGTCGCCTTTTGAGCAGGATTTTCTGTTGTGGCAAAAGCCAAAGCAGATTTAGCTTTTTTCTGTTGATTTATTTCCAGTTCTTTTTGTAAATCTTGATATGCTTCAGAATGAATTCCCGCTTCTTCTGCCAAAGGATTAAAGCTTAAAGGTGTGGAATTAAATTGATAAAACACAAAAACCATTACACCTACCAACAAAATAAAAAACTGCATAGGAACTTTTACCAATCCATTGAAAATCATCCCCATTTGACTTTCGCGAATAGATTTTCCTGATAAATATCTTTGTACTTGACTTTGATCTGTTCCAAAGTAAGACAAAGACAAAAATGTTCCGCCTAAAATTCCACTCCAGATGGTGTATCTATTATCGAAATCTAAAGAAAAATCTAAGATTTCCATTTTTCCGCTTGCCCCGGCGATTTCCAAAGCTTTTCCAAAAGTAATATCTTCCGGTAAATAACTTAAAATCAGAAAAAATGCAATAAACATTCCGCTGAAAATAACTGCCATTTGTTGTTTATGCGTAATATTTACTGCTTCTGTTCCTCCTGAAACGGTGTAGATAATCACCAACAAACCAATGATAAAATTTAAGGTGATTAAATCCCAACCTAAAACTACAGAAAGAATAATAGAAGGAGCAAAAATGGTAATTCCGGCAGCTAATCCTCTTTGGATTAAAAAGAGAATTGCGGTTAAAGTTCTTGTTTTTAAATCAAATCTACTTTCCAGAAACTCATAAGCAGTATAAACTTTTAAACGATGGTAAATCGGAATAAAAACCAGGCAAATCACCACCATTGCAATGGGTAATCCAAAATAAAACTGGACAAATCCCATTCCATCACTAAAAGCTTGACCGGGTGTAGATAAAAATGTGATGGCACTGGCTTGCGTTGCCATCACAGAAAGTCCGATGGTCCACCATTTACTTTTACTTCCTCCTTTTAAAAAGTCTTGAACTTCTTTCTGACCTCTTGTTTTATAAGCGCCATAGATGACAATAAATCCAAGGGTACAAAGAAGAATTATCCAATCTAAATAATCCATTCAGAAGATTTTAAGTAAATAAATAAGTCAAAATATAGAAAAACAAAATATATAAAGCATTAGCAATTAAGACTAAGCTGTAACTTTTTTTCCAAATATATTTTGATTTTGCCATTTAAGAATTTGTTTATTTTTTATAATTATGGAGTAATCATAATATGTGAGCGGTGCGTATCTGCATCCATCAACCAAGGCATTCCTTTTCCTTGTGGTTTGTCAGGCAATCCGGTTTCTTCTACACTCATGTAAGGTTTATAGAAAACATATCTCAATTTTCCGTCTTTTACTTCTCCTGTTTCAACATTATAATTTGCTTGATCAGCAGATAAAACATAAAGAATTGCAGCTTCTTCCGGCATTTCTAATTTTCCAGAATCGATTTCTTTTTTACGGATTTCTTGTTTTTCTTCAGCCGATTTTCCTTCTGCTTCCAATTCTCTTCCACGCTGCATAAATGCTTCTAATTTATTGCTGTAGCAAGCTGCGCTAAATCCTTCTTTTTTAGGATCGTCTGCCAAACAGACTAATTCATTATTTCCCTCTCTTAAAGTTATTAGTTTTCCGTCTGCATTATATCCTAAAACTTTTGCTCCCTCTTGAAACATTTGAGGTGCTGCCTGAACAGTGGCTTTAATTTGTGCATCTTTTGAAGGGATTTTATTTTGAGCATAAGCTCCAATCGTGAAAAGCGTTAATAATACTGATAATGTTTTTTTCATAAGTTTAGTTTTAAAAGTTTAAATAATTTTTTTTATGATTTCTATTTGGTTAAAAATATTGATAATAATAATGCTAAGCAATTAATTTTATGATTTTTCAAAAACCGGAAAATAATATCAATTAGTTTTTACGGTTTTTCTTTTGTGATATATCTTATCAACAATTACGGCAATTGCTCCATCTCCCATCACATTTGCAGCGGTTCCAAAACTATCCATTGCAATATAAAGTGCAATCATCAAGCTTTGTTCTTCTTCGCCAAAACCCAACACAGAACTCAACACTGCCAAAGCTGCCATAATTGCTCCGCCGGGAACACCGGGTGCGGCTACCATAGTTATTCCTAACATAGCGATAAATCCGAGCATTTGAAGAAAATCTATCGGGATTCCTTGAATTAACATTAATGCAATAGCACAAGCTACTATTTTTAAAGTGCTTCCTGCCAAATGAATGGTTGCACAAAGTGGAATGCTAAATCCGGCAATTTTTGGATCTACTTTGTTTTTTTCTGCTTGGGCCAATGTAATCGGAATTGTTGCTGCAGAAGATTGTGTTCCTAAAGCTGTAAAATAAGCCGGCAACATTGTTTTCATCATTTTAAAAGGATTTCTTTTAGCGATAAATCCTGCGATGATATATTGCATTATCAACAAGAAAATATGAAGTAAGAAAATCACTCCGATTATTTTGACAAAGGTTTTTAGAATAACAAAAACTTGTCCGCTGTAAGTCATATTAAGAAAAATTCCGAAGATGAAAAGCGGTAAAAAAGGAATGATTATTTTTTGAATAATTTTCATTATGATTTCGCCAAATTCTTCGAAAACATTTTTTAAATAATTCCCTTTTAAACGAGAAATTGAAACTCCCATTAAAAAAGCAAAAACCAATCCGCTCATCACATCAAAAATTGGTGGCATGGCAATTTCAAAATAAGGTTTTAGATTGTTTTCGCTTCCAAACTCAATAATGTTTTCATTTTCTAAGAGTTTTGGAAAAACTTCTATGCTCACACCATAAGTCATCAATCCGGAAATTAAAGTAGAGCTATAAGCAATCAAAATAGTGATCAGCAATAATTTTCCGGCTTGATTTCCTATATTTCCTATTGCGGGAATTATCAATCCCACAATAATCAACGGAATAATAAAGTCGAGGAAATTCCCGAAAATTCCATTAAAAGTGATAAAAATTTTACTGATGGATTCCGGCAGATAATTTCCTAAAATACTTCCCAGCACAATTGCTAAGATGATTTTTAAGAGAAGATTATTTTTGATAAGTTTTTTCATCGATGAATTTTCTAAATATTATAGAATCAATTTATAAAGCTAAAATATTAGCAAATAAGCGATAAGCTCCGGGAACACCGGCAGGCAATTCTCTAAAAAAACTCAATCCTGTGTAAACATAATGTCCTTCTCCATATTTGGCAACCAATAAACTTCCTTTGAGTTCTTTTTCTCCTTGATCATTCATTCCTAAAATTGGGGTGAATTTTCTATTCCATTTTTTCGCAAAATACAAACCTCTTTCTTGTACCCAATTATCAAAATCTTTTGAAGTAATTTTATTGGGATAATTCAACACTGGATGATTTGGTGCCAAGAAATTTACAGGAGAATTTTCATCTGTTACGCGTTCACGACCTAAAGTCATTTTATAAGGAGCAATTTCTTCTGTTTTAATTCCCATCAGCTGACTGTATTGTGTGATTAAAGTTCCGCCTTTTTTTACATAATCAAACAAAACATCTTGGTGTAAAATCAAATTATCATTTACGTTATAAGCTCTGATTCCTGTGATAACAGCGTCGTAATTTTGTAATTTTTCTACACTTAAATTTTCTCCGGAAATTTCATCTACTTTATACCCTATTTCTCTTAATCCTGTCGGAATTTCATCTCCTGCTCCTTGGATGTAAGCAATATTTTTTCCGCCGATTTTAAGTTCTATGCGATTAGCTTTTGTTTTTGCCGGCAATAAAACTCTTTTTAAAGGAATATGAGGATAATCTATTTTATGTAATTCTTTAGTGAAAATTTTTCCATCGACTTCAAACTTGGGAGTAATTTCTGCTTCTGATTGCTGTTTTGGCGGAGTTATGGTAAATTTTAAAGTTTTGGATTGTGATTTTTGTTTTAAATCTACTTTTATTTCTTTAGGAGAAATTTTCCAATCCTTTGGAATTTCCAAACTTAAATTTCCATTTATTTTATTTTTAAATGCTTGGATTTCTACTTCTATTTCTCTGGGAGAGTGATCTGCAAAAACTAAAACTTTATCTTTCATCTTTACAGAAACATCAGGTACAACAGCAAAAGGTTCTCGGATTTCTCCTTTAATTTGATCTACTTTTTTATAAGTTAAATCTCGTTCAAATGTCAAAGAAACACCATTGATTTCTATTTCAAAATCAGCTGTGATAACCGCCGGAGTTTTTGGCAAACCCAACAACTCTTTTTGAGGAATATCATACATCCCCGCAGAATGAGAATTTTCTAACCAATAAGGAGTAGTGTATTTATGATTTTCAGGAATGAGGATTGTTTCTTTTTTCTGAAAACTTTCTTCTTTTTTTAATTCTTGATTATAAGAAAAAACATCATTTTTTGCTGTAGAAAAATTTAGACTTTTTAGTTTGATATTTTGATTTGAACGGTTGATGGCTTCCGCATTAATTTTGACTTTTTCAGTTAAACTTGCAAATTCTTCCGAAGTGGAAATTTCTAAAAATAACCCGGTGGCAGCAGCTATTATTTCTTTGATTTGCTGTATTTTTAAATCTCGCCAATATTCATCTTCTAAATTTTGAATAAGCTGATAAGCTTTTAGTAATTCCGGAACACTTTTTTGCGGATTGGTAAAGTCGAATTCCTCTTGAACTTTATAAAGAATTTTCCCGATTTCTTTTCCTCTTTCTACTCTGCTCCAAGTGGTATTTATACCTTCAAAAATATCTTTTCCTGCATTTTCTATATCTCCTTTTATGGGTTCAATAAAATGTAAATCTTCTCCTCTTTCTCCTGCTGAACCAAATCCTTGAGATTTATGCTGACTTCTACTTAAAGCGGAAATTTCTGTATTAGATTTTCCTAAAATCGGTAAATATTCTCCGGCGTTTACTGTTAAAAACCCATCGTGATCAGCAGCTAAATATTTTTCTTTGCTTCCATAAAAAAACCAAGAATCATTAAAATACATACGATTGGGTTGCCAAGGTTTAAAGAACTTCAGCTGTTCTGGATATTCCTCTTTTTTTCCTGACAATTCAAAAGCTTCTGTGCTTAAAATTGCAGAAGCAGTGTGATGTCCATGAGTATCTCCTTCGGTTCTGTGATTAAATCTGTTGATGACCACATCAGGTCTGAATTTTCTGAAAGTCCACACCACATCTCCTAAAATTGTGTTTTTATCCCAAATATTAAAAGTTTCTGTCGGATTTTTAGAGAATCCAAAGTCTATGGCTCTGGTAAAAAATTGTTCTCCTCCATCAATATTTCTGGCAGCCAATAATTCTTCAGTTCTGATTACACCTAACAATTCGTTGATTTCTGTTCCGATCAGGTTTTGTCCGCCATCTCCTCTGTTTAAAGATAAATATCCTACTCTTGCATTGGTTTTGTTGGATAAATAAGAAATCATTGTGGTATTTTCATCATCGGGATGTGCAGCTACATAAAGCACGGAACCTAAAAAATTAAGTTTTTCTATTTTTTTATAGATTTCTGCTGAAGAATATTCTTGTTGGTGTTGAGCAGAAAGAAAAGTTGTAAAAAAAAGAACGACAAAAGATAGATAAAAAGATTTCTTCATTTTCAAAGTTTTCGAGGTTTGAGCAAAGGTAAAGTATTTGTAGAAAATCTGTTCATCAAAAATCGCTTAACAAGATAAAGTTCTGCTGTTTTTTATCTTAAAATTATTTTTTCGGTATTAAATTTTGCAAATAATACATTTAATATTTAGCTTTACGGAAATATTCCGTTTTTGAATGGATATTTTCCAAAACAAAACTTTACGAAATATGGAAAAAGAATTATTTGTCAAACGATTTAGAGAGATTCGAGAAGATTTACATTTTACACAAGTTGAGTTTGCAGAAAAATTAGGAATTAAAAACACCACTGCAGATATTGAAAGAGGAAGAACTAAACTTTCCGGAGAAGTAATTAAAGAATTACTCAAACAATTTCGTATTAATCCACTTTGGATTTATGGGGAAAGCAATCAGAAATACTTGGATTTAGATAAAGTAAATGTAATGCCCAAAGTGATTACTGTAGATGGAGAAGGAAATGACAACACATTGATGGTCAATCAAAAAGCTGCAGCGGGATATCCTCAAAATATTCAAGAAACAGGTTGGCAGAAAAAACTCCCTGCTTTTAATTTGCCTTTACCGGAATACAGAAATGCAACTTATCGTGGTTTTCAAGTAGAAGGAAATAGTATGGAACCCAATTTGGAGGCCGGAGAATGGGTTTTGGGAAAAGCAATGGATAATATTTCTTACATCAACGAGGGAAAGATATATGTGATTATTACTTTTGATTCTGTTTTGGTAAAAAAACTCTATAAAATTCCTAATAATTCTTCTGAAGTCAGGTTGGTTTCTATCAATCCGGAATATCCTCCTTTTAATTTAGCTGTAAATGAAATTCAAGAATTATGGCAAGTGAATTCTAAACTTACTTTTTCTTTAAATGGAAATTCTGAAAATTCTATTTTACAAGAACTCAAAGAATCTATGGAAGAATTGAAAAGAGAACTCAACAGTTTTAAAAGAAAAAGAGCGTTAAATTAAAAAGTAAAAAACGTTTAATATCTAACCCCCTAAATAATGATTAAACAACATCAAAATTTATGAAAAGAGCAATAGAAATTGCTCAACAAGGAGTGGATAACAACAAAGACGGCTCTTTTTGCGCTATTATGATGGAAAACGGAAAATTATTACCGATAGTTATAATCAAATTACCTCAGAAAATGATCCCACTGCTCACGCTGAAATTTCTGCTATCCGAAAAGCTTGTGAAAAAATAAATTCTTTTCAACTGGAAGACTGTGTTATCTACACTTCTTGTGAACCTTGTCCGATATGTTTTGGCGCTATTTATTGGGCAAGAGTAAAAGCTGTTTATTATGCTTGCACAAAAGAAGATGCCATTGAAATAGATTTTGACGATCAGTTTATTTATTAAGAATTAGATAAAAACATAGATGATAGAAATATCAAGTTTGTCAACCTGTTAAGAGAAGATGCAAACAAGTTTTTAACCTCACTCCTATTATAGAATGCAACTGGTTAAACTGATAGTGATTAACAATCCCAACTCAACAAAAGCTTTTTAAATGTACTTATTGACAAGAAGAGATTCGCATCGCTTATCATCTTTTATTTTTTGTATAGAAACCACAATCGATGATAATTTTATTGGTTTCTTCTAAATTAGATAAGAAATACACAGAATAAAAAGGAGCCAATCATAGAACTATGAAAAAACTTTCGCTCTACTTCTATTCTCTTCACTAATTTCTTTCTCTGAAAACAAAAAATAAGATTGTAATTACATCACAGATTATTATCAATTAATTTATAAAACAGACTTAGAATTTGAAACAGAAAATTATAAAAAAAGCTTAAATTATATCAAAATGTATTTAACTCCTGTGAAGCTAAAAATACATTTGAATATAACGAAATACGCAAATTCACGGAAAGTTCAGCAATTTTAGAAAAGTTTGACATCACCTACAAATACGCAAAAAATAAATTTTAAATGGCGTCAAATTAAACAAATCTCAAAATAATAAGAACTTTGATGAATTTTCATCATCAAATTACGGAAAAAACTTATTACTGATTTTGAAAATAAAGTTGATTTTAAATTGCGAGACGAATTGGTTGAGATGCGAAATGCTGATCAATTATATCGTAGCGAAAATAACAAAAAAAATTGGGCTAAACAGGACAGTATTGATAAACTACATGAAAAACGACTAATCGAAATTTTTTAGAAAACTGGATACCCAACCGGCAATATTGTCGGATCAGTACTATGAATTATCCTAGAGATATTGAATTGTTTTTATTACATACAAAAGACAGTATTCGATTGAATTATTTCATTCCAAAAATTAAAGAATTTACAGTAAACGGAACAGCTCCACCAAGAGTATTGGATATTATGATTGATCAATATTATTCGTACAATGATAAACCACAAATTTATGGAACATATAAAAGACAAGACGGCGAATATGCCATAATTATTGATGATAAAAGAAGTCAGACAGTAATCGAATTTCAATAGGATTATCATCATTAAAACTAAAAGGAAAAAAGATAGTTTAAAGCAAATTAAACATGGATTTTAAGAGAAACATTTAATTATTCAAAAAACAAGTTTTTTAGATTTTTTCTTCATAATTCATAAACTCCTTTTCAAAATTATTAAAAATAAAGAATAAATTCTGCTGAAAGGATTTATATAAAATCATTTCTCCAAAAATCTAATTATATTTCTCTCAATTCCATTATTTTATTTTTAATTTATTTTTACTTTCTTATAGATTTCCTTAACTTTATTCAAGTTTTGAATATAATTTTTATTTAAAACTCTCAGGGTAATCAAAAATCAAGAAGAAATGACAAAGTTAATCTACAAAAAAATATTCTTTTTATTATTGTTTTTCTTCTCCTATTTCTTGATTTTTAGCCAAGAAAAACAAACAGAAATTGATTCTTCTGCCACGCCGATAATTCCTGTAAACAAGCCTGATTTTGCCAAAAATATCAATGTAGTTTTAGATATGAGATTTGATTTTTTAAATCACTTTGAAAATAAAACTGATCCGGAAGATTTTACAGAATTTAGAAACAGTATTGTAGCTTTAGGAATTTCAGGAAAAGTTCATGAACGCGTCAGTTTTACTTTTAGAAATAGATATAACAGAGAAACAGCTGTGCAATCTTTAGATATGCTGGGCGGTTCTATTGAAATGGCTTATGTAGATGTTTCGCTCAGTCCAAAATTCAATCTGCAATTAGGAAAAATGTTTGCGTATTTTGGCGGATATGAATATGAGTTTAACCCTTTATATGTATTGGAATACAACGACATCCAAGACAATCTTTTAAATTATGTTACCGGATTGGGAGTTAAATATCAACTTTCTGATAAACATTCTTTTGGTTTTCAAGCTTTAAATTCCAGAACCATGACTTTTGAAGATTTATTTGAAGGAAATGTTTCTGAAAAAGTAAAAGAACCCAAATGGCCCTTAGCTTTGGTTGCCAATTGGGAAGGAAGTTTTTTTGATGGACTTTTTGAAACTAAATACAGTTTTAGCCGATTTAGAATAGCAAAAGGACACGCCACCACCACTGCTTTTACTTTGGGAAATAAATTTGAATACAAAAATTTTAAATTGATGTATGATTTTAATTATGATTATGAAGAACTGGACACCAAAGGAATTATCACTAATATCTCAGAGGAAGAAAATATTGCCAATGATGTAATATATATTGAACATTGGATAAGAAGTGAATATGATTTTTCAGAGCATTTCACTGGTTTGCTTACTTTGATGACCAGCAATGCTTACACTAAAAATATTCCGCAAGAAAATAGCGGAACAAATAGAATTAGAACCAGCTACGGAGTTGTACCCACAATTTATTACAAACCTTTTAAAAATCTGAATTTACAGTTTTACGCTGCTTATATTGGCAGATTTTACAAATATTCCAATTTTGCTCACCAACAACTTGATGTTTCTGATTATACTACCGGAGAATTTAGATTAGGATTAATTGCTCCGCTTTTAATTTTATAAAAAGATTATCTGCTAAATCATAAAATAATTATTTCTTTCTTGCTGAATTTTATTAACTTCGAAAGCTAAATTCTCATAATCCTTAAACCTAAAACTCTCTTATGGAAAAACTTCAATCTTACCTCAAAACCCTGAGAGTTGTTCTTATTTTCTTGACAACCTGTGAGTTAATTTATTTCGGAATTGCCTTAAGCGCCAGCGATTTAAGAAAAAGTCTTGACGATCAATTTTATGCAGTTTTATTTTTAGCAGCTTTTCACCTGATTATGCTTTTTATCTTCTTATGGCTAAATTGGTATAAATTACCCATCAATACTAAAATGAGAACAAACAATTCTTTCTTACTGATTTTTTTGGGAATTTTAGGAATGTGGTTGTGGATGCCAAGCAGCGACGATATTGATGGTTTATCTAATTTCAAATAAAACAAACATAGCTTTTTTGTATTTCAAATTTTTATAAAAAAATATCCTCTTCTCCTCTTTCTTTATTTTTTTAAAATAAAAAAACACTGCATAAATCTCTTTTTATTTTTATTAAGGACAAAATTGTCTTTAATTAGAAAAAAGTTTATATTTGTACGGAATTCTTTTCGTTTAAAGACGAAAATTAAATTTTAAAAACATATAAAACTTGTTATTATGGTTAGCACATCAAATACTCAAAGAAAAATTCAAGAATTTGTTGCTGATGATTATCGCACCGCTGAAGTGTTTTCTAAATATGGAATAGACTTTTGTTGTCGTGGAAATAGAACTTTAGAAGAAGTAATTGCAAAAGAAAAAATAAACGGAGAAGATTTATTAAACGATCTTGCTAATGCTTCACAAGCATCTACTGCTCAAAATATTGATTATAAATCTTGGCCTTTAGATTTATTGATGGATTATATCGAGAAAAAACACCACAGATATGTGGCAGAAAAGTCTCCTGTCATCAATTTTTATTTAGATAAAATTGCCAGAGTTCACGGAGAAAGACATCCGGAATTATTTGAAATTAAAAAACTTTTTAAAGAATCTGCCGAAGACCTTTTAAGTCATATAAAAGAGGAAGAAAATATGTTTTTCCCTTATATCCGTGAGGTATTGGAAGCTAAGTCAACAGGAAATATTCCTAAAAAACCGGAAGGATATGAAAACATTGATAATCCGATTGCAAAACTGATGGAAGAACATGATGATGAAGGCGTTAGACACAGAGAAATCGCTAAATTATCTAATAATTACACCATGCCTGAAGATGGGTGTAATACGTATAAAGTGGCTTTTAAAATGTTGAAAGATTTCCAAGATGATTTGCATTTACACATTCATTTGGAAAACAATATTTTATTTTTAGAAGCTAAAAAGCTTGCAGATTCCTTACCATCTACTGCAAACTAATTTTATATTTTTTGTTTTTATAGTTTGTTGAACTGCGCAATTCTGTATGGGAATTGCGCAGTTTTTTTATTTATTCTTTATAGCCAAAAAGCTTTTGTTTTTTAATCTGCTTAGCTACATTTTCCGGGAGTTTTTCTTCCCAACCTGTTTCATTATTTTCTATCATTCTCAATACTTCTCGAGAGAAAATATCTAAATATTCTGGGGCGTAATCTTCAATGTCAACAAATTTTCCATAGTGCTGAAAATATTTATATAAATCTTGCATTTGCTCCGGAACTTCAACATTTTCACTGGTGGTTATTTCTCCAGTTTCTTGATTTTTAAATGGATAAAGATAAACTTTTAGGTTTTCGGTAAATAGTTTTCCAAAAGCTTCTAAAGTTCCACCGATTAAATCTTCATAATAATGTTCATCAAAAATATAAATCAAGTTATCCACCCCCATTGCTAAAGCTTTTTTCTCATTGCTGTAGCGTTCTAAGTATTCTACTAATTTATAATATTCTTTAAAAGTTGAGATCATTACTTTTTGTCCCATTGCTCCTAAAAGATTTGCTCTATGTAGAAAATCTTCATCACTCACTGCTCCATACGCACTCAAATTAGACAAAGTAATTTCAAAAATACTGATAGTGTCTTCTTTTTTGATTTTATTTTCCTCTAAAAATAACGCTAAGGATTTTTCATAAATATCCATATTTACTTTTGTAACCGGACGGAAACTTCCTCTTAAAGCCAATACATTTTTACTATAAAGTTCATCAGAAATCAATAAGTTATGTCCGTCAGGATCAAACATTACTGCTTCTGTCATTCCATTTTTTATCAGCTCTAAACTCATCAGTCGGTTATCGACATTTTCAAAACAAGGTCCTGAAAAATTGATGGTATCAATTTCTAATAAATCTTTATCTATATGATCATAAAGATGTCTCAGCAAACTTTTGGGGGCGTCATAATGATAATAAGCGTAGTAAATTAAATTTACCCCAAGTGTTCCCAATGTGTTTTGCTGATAAAGTGCTTTATTTTCATGAAAACGAACGTGCATAGTTATTTCACTATAATCTTCATCGGGTTTAGTTTGATATCGAATTCCTACCCAACCATGACCTTGAAATTTTTTAGCATAATCTATGGTTGCAACAGTGTTGGCAAAACAGAAAAATAACTTATCCGGATTTTTTTTGCGATCCACGCGTTTTTCTATTAAATCCAGCTCATGAGAAAGCATTTTTCGCAAACGAGATTCTGTCACATAACGTCCATCATCTTCTGCGCCATATATGGCATCACTAAAATCTTTTCCGTAAGCACTCATCGCTTTTGCAATGGTGCGTGAGGCTCCTCCGGCGGCAAAAAAGTTTCTAACTGTTTCTTGTCCTGCTCCGATTTCAGAAAAAGTTCCAAAAATACTTTTGTTGAGATTTATGCGTAATGCCTTGCTTTCTGTTGAAGGGATATCTTCATAAACTCTATCCCCCATTATTGTTATTGACATATTTTACTGTTTTATATTAAATACTGCTTTAACTGTCAAATATAAAGATAAGCGATGAAACCGAAAAAATAGTTTTACATTTGTAACAAAAGAATAAAATGTGAAAGTTACATTTTTAGGTACAGGTACTTCTCAAGGAATTCCGATGATTGGATGTCAACATCCGGTATGTTTAAGCAATGATCAAAAAGACAAGCGTTTACGATCTTCTGCTATGATAGAATTCAATAATTCTCGATATATTATTGATTGTGGTCCGGATTTTAGACAACAAATGTTAGCTAATAACGTGGAAAGTATCGACGGAATTTTATTTACGCATGAACACACTGACCATATGATTGGTTTGGATGACATCAGACCTTTTTATTTTCAGCAAGGAAATATTCCACTTTATGCAGAACCAAGAGTGATTAAAGCTTTAGAAAAAAGATTTGATTATATTTTCAGCACCAAAAATAAATATCCGGGAATCCCTTCTGTAGATGTTTTCCCTGTTTCTGAAAAACCTTTTTTTCTCAATGATTTAGAAGTTATTCCAATTCGTGTTTTTCATGGAAAACTCCCTATTTATGGTTATCGTTTTAGAGATTTCACATATATCACCGATGCTAAAACAGTTCCGGATGCAGAAATAGAAAAAATTAAAGGCACCAAAGTTTTAGTTATCAATGCGTTGAGAATAAGTCATCATCATACTCATTTTAATTTAGCGGAAGCTTTAAATTTTATAAAAAAAGTAAACCCCGAAAAAGCTTATTTTACACATATCAGTCATCTTTTAGGCTTTCACGAAGAAGTAGAAAAGAAATTGCCTGAAAATGTATTTTTAGCTTATGATAATTTAAAAATAACTATTTAATGAAAACAAAAATATTTTTATACCTCTTTGTATTTGCTTTAGTTTCTTTGATTTTTCAATACATGAATTACAAAAGTTATTCTGAAGCCAAAGAAAATGAAGTTGCTGTTTTAAAAGCAGAAATAAATGATCTTGAAGTGGAAAATGCAATGAATTTAAAAGCTGCTAAAGAAGGAGAAGATCGAGGTTTTACTTTAAAAACAAACACTAAAGCAAGAGAGTATTTTGAAGACATGCAAATTGATGTGGATTCTATTGCCGATGAAATTGAAGCCAAAATAATTGCTAAAAATCACTCAGAAGAAGATAATTCTTTGGTTCCTTACGCCGGAATCACCGGAACTATGAAAATCAACAGAATAGAAATTCTGAATCATCGCTGGGTTTTAGCAGAATTTACTGATGGAACTTATTGGGGAGAAGCTATTATTGCTTATTTCTTAGATGAAGACAACAATTTGGAATTTGATACTATTGATGGTTTTTTATATAGTGAATAATTTTTTCACTATATAAAAAACCTTTTTCTAAAAATAACAGTTTTATTCTGCTAACCATTTCTTGATTTCCATAAAGTTTTCCGGACTCACACCATGACCTACCGGAAATTCAGAATATTTTACTTTTATAGCTAAATTTTCTAAAAACGGTTTGGTTTTTCTATCCCATTCCACCGGAACCACCTCATCTAAATAACCATGAGAACTGTAAACTTTTAAATTGGAAAAATCTCCTTTTTCAAAGTTTTCTTTTAATAACGGCTGATGGATATATCCGCTCATTGCCACTACTCTACTTACTTTTTCAGGATAAGACAAAGCCACTGCATAACTTAAAATTGCTCCTTGACTAAATCCAAATAAAATAATATTATCCGGATCTGCATGATAATTTTCAATCACTTCGTCAATAAATTCAGCAATAGTATCTCTTGAAGCTACTGCTTGTTCATCATTGGTGAATTTTTTATTTCCCGGTTCATAAGTAATAGCATACCAAGCATTTCCGTAAGGCTGCATAGGAATGGGAGCTTTTGCTGAAACAATTAAATATTTTTCATCCAACTGCGGAGAAAAAGAGAATAAATCATTTTCATTACTTCCATATCCATGAAGCATTATAATTGTAGGAGCTTTTTCTTTTAAAGAAGAAGCTCTTAAAACATGTTCTAAACAAAGGTTTTTTGTGGTCATTTTATCAATCTTTTAAACCATTTTTGAAATAAGTTTCCAAATATAGGTAAATAGGTCAAATTTCCTTGTATAGCTGCAATAAAGCCAAAACCCCATAAAACAATAAAAAACAACCAAAACGGAGTAATAATAAATAAAATATCAATGCCATTTTGCAAAGCGATTTCGCTTATTCCTGACAATAGTATTCCCAATAATATAAACAGCAAATTCAAACCCAATGCTTGTCGAATATGAAAAATAGCAAATTCATTTTTATCTTCTTGATTCATACTCCAAGCAATCAGCGTTCCCACCAATGTTAAATAAGCAACAGTAGCGGTGTTTTTTCCTTTTTTAATTTGCTCGTTCATTATTGTTGATTTAAAATTAATCGGTTATTTGACAAAACTCCTAAAGCTTTTCCTTTTAATTCTTCTTCCAAGAAAATATGATTTTTTGATTGAGAATAAATATTTTCTTCCTTGAATTTAAAGTTTTCATCCGGATCAAAAAAAGTAATTTCTGCTGTTTTTCCTTTTTCTATTTTCGGATTTTCTAAACCAAATCTATTTCTATTTTTTGTTAATAATTCTATGGTTTTTTCTACTCCAAATAAGTTATTTAATGCTCCAAAAGCACTTTCTAATCCTAAAGTTCCATATTTTGCTTGTTCAAATTCGAGTTTTTTATACTCAATATTCATCGGTCTATGATCTGAAGTGATCATATCTATAACTCCGGATTTCACTCCTTCTATCAAAGCTTTTCTGTCTTCTTCTGTTCGAAGAGGTGGTTTTATTTTATATACAGAATCAAATTCTTTGAGTTTTTCATCTGTAAAAAACAAATTAGGAATAGCCACACTACAACTCACATCCAACCCTTCTTTTTTTGCTTTTGCAATTCGCGCCACACTTCCGGCAGTAGAAATTGTTGGAATATGTAATCTTCCTCCTGTATAAGTCAAAATTTCAAGATCTCGACTGATTTGTAATTCTTCTGCAAAATTGGGCATTCCTTTCAATCCCATTTTTGTACTGACTTTTCCTTCATTGACAACCGCATTTTTTGTCAAAGTTTCTTCATTTGGAAAAGACATAATCAAAGCATTAAAACTCTGACTGTATTGCAATGCTATTTTTAGCAAATTCGGATTTTTAATTGCTTTTTTATAATCTCCAAAAGCAACAGCTCCGGCGAGTTTCATATCAAAAAGTTCTGCTAATTCTTTTCCTTCTCCTTTTTGTGTTAAACTTCCTATCGGAAAAAGATGTGTTGCAGCGGCAAAAGATTTGTTTTTCAAAAAATTTACCGAAGCGTGATTATCAATCACCGGAGAAGTATCTGGATTTAAGGCTACAGCTGTAAAACCTGATTTTGCAGCAGTTAAAAGTCCATTTTCTATAGTTTCTCGTTCTTCATATCCGGGTTCTCCAAAACAAACACTACTGTCAAACCAACCTGCAGAAATATGTAAATTCTTATGAGTTATTGTCTGATCTGCTGATGTTTCTATGTTAGAAGAAATATCAATTATTTTTCCGTTTTCTATTAAAACATCTACTTTTTGCTGATGTAGTGGATTATTTTTTTCAATAATCTGAGCAGATTTAATTAAAATCCTCATAGTTGGTTTATTTTAATAATTTTAAAAGCAAAACTTCTATTATAAGAAAAATCAATGCAAAAATAACAAACCATTTCCAAAGATGGTCAACTTCATTTTTATTTATCTCTGTTTTAAAATAATCTTTGATATCATAACTCAAACTTGAATTGGAAAATTCGGCTAAATCTTGAAATATCATTTGATTTTCTGATCGATTATAATTAAAACTCAACTGTGCTTTTTTCTCTTCTTGTTTTAAAACTTGATAAGTTCCGGCTTTTTCCGGTAAATCTGTTAAAGTGATTTCTACTTTATCATTAAATCTTCTTTGCTGAGGAATAAATTTATCTTTTTCATTTTCTAAATGTAAAACTTCATCTTTTTCTAAACTAATCGGTAAATTTATAATATGCTTTTCTCCTAAAGTATAAGCCAATTGAGGTTGTTTTAAACTTTGTTTTGCCATATTGTAAAACGTGGGGGCAATTAACGGAGATTGTTTAAAATTAGAGTTTTCTAAAGCTAAAGAAGTGGTAAATATATAAGTGTTTTTATAGCTGATTAAAAAATCATTTCCATTGTTAAAACTCAACACAGAATTTCCGGAATTGATGTTGTGATTAAAGCTTCCTTTTGTTTTGGGATATTGAAAATTATCTACTTCACTATCAAAAACATCTGCATATAAAGGATGAGAAAAATTGATGTTTGTTATTTTTAAATCCCTGGATTGAAATTCTTTTAAACTCCCAATTTCTAAATTTAAAAGTAAATTATTATAAGTTTCCAAAGTTGATTTTTCCGCAGGAATTATGGTGATAAACCCTCCATTTTCTTGATGTTTTTCAAGAATATTTATCAATCCGTTAGGAATATTTTTCAATTCGTTTAAAACAATTAAATCTGCATTTTCAAATTTGTTGTAATCCACCTCATCTTGCAATAAAGATATAAAATCAAATTTTGTTTTATTGTAAATCCTATGTAGGAAATTTTCAACTTCTTTGTTTTCACTTAAAGCAAGAATTTTTATTTTCTTCGGTTTTTGAAGACTGAAAAATAAGGTATTATCAAATCTTAAACTGTTGTCTTCTATTTCAATAAATCCTTCTAAATTTGTTTCTTCTTCCGGAATTGAAAATTCGGCAATTGCTGTGCTGTCTTCTTCAAATCCTGCACTGCTTTTTGCCAATAATTCTTTGTTGGATTTATATAAACTCACCGGTAAAGTTTCTGTAACAGGATGACTTGAAGAAAGTTGAATTTCTAAATCTTTAGCATTTTGAGAAGAAAAATAAACACTATCTACGCTAAAATTCACTTGATTTTCTCCTTTTAATTGTATAAAATCTGTTTGAATTTCTTCTTCTATCTGCGGATTTTCTTTAAAGTTTTTTGCCTGAAAATCAGAAATTGCAATAAATTGTTTTTGCGTTTCTTGTCTTTGCGAAAATATTTTTTTAGCTCTTAAACTGATGGTTTTAAAATCTGCTTCTACCGGAGAATAATCAATCTTTAAAAGTTTATCTTTTAATTCAGAAAGCGGTTGATTTCTGAATTCTTCATCATTTGTTATAACGCTTAAAACCATATCATCCGGCAAAGTTTGTAAAACTTCTTGCACAGCTTGTTTCAACAATTCTCCTTGTGCTCCCTTTTGTTGCATACTAAAAGAATTGTCAATATAAACAACGGTTTCTTTTTCTTTTAAAGCTTGTGAGGTATTGGGAATAAAGGGTTGTGCAAAAGCAAAAACTATAGCTGCTAAAGCGAAAAGTCTTGCCAAAAGGGTGAGCCATTTTTTTAATTGAGAACTTTTTCTGGTTTGCGATTCTACTTTTTTAAGAAATTTCACATTGGTAAAAACTTCTTTTTTAAATCTACGCAAATGAAAAAGGTGAACAATTATGGGAATTAACAACAGAAAAAGTGCGTAAAGAAATTCCGGGTGTTTAAACTGCATAATCTATTTCTCAGGTTTTCAAATATAGAAAATACCCCCTATTTTACCAGTAAAAACTTTCTAATTATTTTATTTAGTAGGTTTTTGTTTTTTAATTGTAAATTCAAAAGTTGTATATTTTCCTACTTCAGAATCCACTTTTATTTTTCCGCCAAGTTTTTGAACAATTTTTTTTACGGTAGATAATCCAATTCCATTTCCCTTTTTTCCATGTCGATCTCGATCTGTGGCAATAGAGAATAATTGAAAAATATTTTCTTGTTCTTCTTTTGGAATTCCCATTCCATTATCTGTAATCTTAAAATGATAATATTTCTTTTTCTCTTCTGCTGCTATATCTATGATGGTTTTTTCTTTATCATTATACTTTAAACTATTGCCTAATAAGTTGACAAATATTTGTTCTAAAGCAGATAAATTACAAACCAAATCAAAGTTGTGTTCCGGAAAATTTATTTCGCAATTGCTGTCTATATTTAAAATATCTACAATTCTTTCTAAGAAATCTTTTAAAGCAAAAGGTTTATCTATATTGTCTTCTGAAGAGATATTTTCTGTTTCATAATACTCTAAAATATGAGAAATATATTCGCTCATTCCCAAAGAAGATTGTTTTAATCTTTTTAAATACTCCAATCCTTGTTCATCTAATTTTTCAGCGTATTTTCCTCTTAAAATATCAATGGTCATGATAATGCTTGCCAAAGGCATTTTTAAATCATGAGAAACTGCTCCTGCAAATTTTTTTAAAGAAGAATTATGTTGTCTTAATTCTACTTTAGACTGGGTTAATTCTTTGTTTTTTTCTCTTAATTCAAACAAAATTTCCACTTGATTTCTCAACGTGTTTAAAGCTTGTTTTTGAGGTTTTGTCAGTTTTCTGGGTTTATGATCCAAAATACATAAAGCTCCTAAAGAATTTCCATTTTTATCTCTGATGGGATATCCTGCATAAAATATAATAGGTTCTTCTTCAGCTGTTACAAAAGGATTGTCTTTAAATCTATTTTCTAAACGCGTATCCTCAATTTCCATATTATTTTCAGGATTGAGAATTGCATGAGAACAGAAAGCCATTTCTCTGGGGCATTCGCTAAAATTTGTTCCTGTTTTAGATTTTATCCATTGTCTGTTTTCATCTATTAAGCTAATCATAGCAATAGGAGTCTTACAGATATAAGCAGCTAATTCTGTAATATTATCATATTGTTTTTCTGCCGGAGTATCTAAGATATTCAAGTTTTTTAAAGATGCTATCCGCTTTTCTTCTTTTATTTTACTTTCTGCTTTTTTCATAATAGAATAATTACAAACATACAACCTCGATTTTGATTTAACAAGCCTTTAAGAAAAATATAAAAGTTAAAATGCTTCAAATACGCCCAATCCAAAAAGTGCAAAATCATATTTAGCCGGATCTTCAGGATCGAGTTTTCTTAAATTTTCATCTAATTCTTTTACTGCTTTTGCATCGTTTTGTTTTCGTTTTAATAGATTTAATTTACGAGCGATTCTTCCGCTGTGCACATCCAACGGACAAGATAATGTTTTAGGAGAGATTCCTTTCCATAAACCGAAATCTACTCCGTTTTTATCTTTTCTTACCATCCAACGTAAAAACATATTTATACGTTTTGCAGCAGAATTTTTTAAAGGATCACTGACGTGTTTTTGTGTTCGAGTAGGATGATCTATTTCAAAAAATATTTTCTTAAAATGATGTATAGCTTTTTGTGTAGAAAACTCATCGGTGTATTTTGTAAATATATTTTCTAATCCACCGTGATTTTTATAAATATGTTGTAAAGCGCGTGTGAAATACTTAAAATCTTCTCCGTTAAAAGTTCGGTGTACAAATCCTTCTAAATCTTTTCTGTCTTTTTCTGAAGCATTTTTAATGAAATCAGCAGGAGAATTCCACAGTAATTCCATCATTTTATTTCCACTTTTTAAGATTGTTTTTCTATTTCCCCAAGCGATGGTTGCTATCAAAAAACCGGAAATTTCAATATCTTCTTTTTTTATAAATTGATGTGGAATTTGAATAGGATCTGTAGTAATAAATTCAGGATTGTTGTATTGTTTTACTTTATAATCAAGAAAATCTTTTTGCTCTGCAAGCGTCATCGAAGTATTGATTTTTTACTTTTTATAATTTTTTCTTTTATCTTAACTTTTAATTTAAATGAAAGTTGTACAAAACTAATCTTCTTTAAAATAATATAAGCCTATATTAAATAATATATAAACCAGAATAATAACAGGAAGTGCAATAAATTTCAATACATAAATTGCTGCGGCTGAAAATATAATCAGTAAATATCTATACCAATTTTCTTTAAAGCTGAAATTTTTAAACTTTAATCCAAAAAGTGGTAATTCTACATTAAGTATAAAACAGCTGAAAATAGTTAAACACAGCAAAAACCATTTATTTAATAAGATTAAAGAAACAAGTTCTGAGTTTTGATAAGTCAAAATCAGAGGAATGCTAAAAATAAGAATTGCATTTGCCGGCGTGGGTAATCCTATAAAAGAAGAAGTTTGCCGAGAATCAATATTAAATTTTGCCAATCTATATCCGGAAGCCAAGGTGATTGTTAACCCTATTAAAGCAATAACAGGCAAATCAAATTCAAAAGCAGGGATTTTTTCCCAACGCAAAAAAACGCCTTCTGTTTCTGTTGAAAAAGATCTGTTTAGTAGTTGCACCATTACAATTCCCGGGGCTAATCCGCTGGTGATTAAATCTGCTAAAGAATCTAACTGCAATCCCAATTCACTGGGAACTCTTAAAAGTCTGGCGAAAAATCCGTCAAAAAAATCAAAAAAAATTCCTATTCCCACAAAAACAGCTGCAAAAACCAAATGATTTTGCACCGCAAGAATAACGGCAATACTGCCAGCAGCCATATTACATAAAGTAAAAAAGTTGGGAATAAATTTTCTAATCATCTATAGCGTATGTGTGAGTAACAGATTTCAAAAATACTTTTTAAAATTATAGAAACAATTTTAAAATCTAATAATTTCATCTGTTTTTTAAGTAAATTTTAAAATTGAAAATAAATAAAAGGCTGTGTTCCGGATCCTGCGGTAGCATAAACCAACCAAAAAACTAAACCTATCATTGCTCCTTTCACAATTATGGGCATTTTATAAAATCCTAAACTTGCTTTTTTCACGATTTTCTTTGGTAAGAAATGCCAAATAAAACCAACTAAAAGTAAGATTAAAACATATTGATAAGCTTGAATTACAATCCACCAATTTTGAGGTTCCCATTGTAGATTTGTAATATTATTAATCACTTCCAAAGCTATGGAAAAATCTTTTGCTCTAAAGAAAATCCAACAAAAACACACAAAATGAAAAGTGATTAAAACAGAAATAAATCGCCAGGTTTTGGTAATCCATTTTGGTGAATTTTCTCTTTTTGGAAATAATGTCATCACTAATTTATGAAAAGCTAAAGCTAATCCGTGTAAAGCTCCCCAAACAATAAATCTTAAACTCGCACCATGCCATAATCCTCCCAATAACATGGTGGTCATCAAATTAAAATTGGTAAACAATGCTTTTCTGCTGTCTTTTACAAACAAGATGGTCATCAAGAAAACCAATAAACTTCCGCTTGCGATATATAAAGGATAAGGAGATTTTTCCCACATATAAATTCCCCACCAAATGACACCTATAAAAAATAAAGAAGGAAATAAATATCCGCCAAAACTTCCTCTTCTGTTTCCTCCTACAGAAATGTATAAGAAATCTTTTAACCAAGTTGATAAAGAAATATGCCAACGCCTCCAAAATTCTGTGATAGAAGCAGATTGATAAGGAACATCAAAGTTGATGGGTAATCTGTATCCCAACAACAAAGCAATTCCTATGGCCATATCTGAATATCCAGAAAAATCACAATAAATCTGAATGGCATATCCATAAGTTGCCAACAAATTTTCTATTGCAGAATAAGAATTTGGAGCGTCAAAAACTCGATCTACAAAGTTGACAGAAATATAATCTGAAATAACAGCTTTTTTCAATAATCCTCCTATAATCAACAAAATAGCTTCATTTAATTCTGCTTTGGTGAGTTTTATTTTGCTGTATATTTGAGGTAAAAAATCTTTAGCCCTCACAATTGGTCCGGCAACAAGCTGTGGAAAAAAGGAAATGTAAAATATATAATCTAAAAAAGTTTCTGCAAGTTTTACTTCTTTTCTGTAGATTTCAATAATATAACTGATGGATTGAAAAGTAAAAAATGAAATTCCCACCGGAAGAATTATCGCTTTAAAATGAAAATCATTTCCGGTAAGATAATTGACGTTTTCTATAAAAAAATTAGTGTATTTAAAATATGCTAAAACCCCAAGATTGGAAATCACACTGAGTACTAAATATATTTTTTTTCGAAGAGGATTTTCTTCATTATGAATCAATCTGGCTAAAAAATAATCTAAAATTGTAGTTCCAACCAACAATAAAAAATATAATCCGCTGGATTTATAATAGAAAAACAAAGAAAAAATTACCACATACAGCAAACGCAATCTGAATTGGCGTCGCATTAAAATGTAAAAAATATAAAATGCAGTAAATAATCCTAAAAATAACCCTGAGTTAAACAACAAAGGATTTTCCGGATCATAAGTAAACCAAGATTTCCAATCTTCTAATAAATTAAGCAAAAAATCCCAACTCATCTACTCTGTTTATTTTGCATATATAAGTAATAAGCATACATTATGGCTTCATTAAATAATTCTGCGGAATATTGATATCCTTTTTCAGAATAATGCACATAATCTTTGGAAATTATTCCTTTTGAAAAATTTTCTCTAATCAGATTTTTTCCACCTAAAACTGAAAACAAATCCCAAACAGCAAAATTTTCTTTTCCCGCTAAGTTTTTCAAACAAGAAGTATAATTTTCTTCATAAGTATTAGGAAATTGTCTTTTTAATAAAGAGGGCGGCGGAGTGGTAAAAAGAATAGGGATATCAGGATGATTTTTACGGATATTTTTTATAAAAGTTTGCAGTCTTTCTTTATATTTTTCTTTTTCTAAATTATCGTGTGCTTCATTGGTTCCCAAAGAAATAATCAATAAATCCGGAGCTAATGTTTTAAGTTCATCAAAGAAAAGAGAAGTTTTGTTATAATCAGCAAATCTTGCTCCATTTACGCCAATTCCACTATAGATAACTCCGGGTTGATCATTTTCTAAAACAAATCCGTTTAAGGAATATTTTTCTTTATTTCCGTTGGCTAAAAACCAAATAGATTCCATTGCTTTTTCTGAATGCAAAACAAAATCATCTTGATTTTTATCAAAGTTTAAAATTTGAAAATCTGTGTGATTTACAGGTTGTGGTTTTTCTGATTTCACGGGAATTATCAGTTTATCTCCTGCTCTTATCGCATTGGAATGCAGATTATTTGCTTTTTTTATGTCAGCTATACCCACACCGTATTTTTGTGCGATTATAGATAAAGCTTCTCCGGATTTAATGAGATGAGTTTTTCTTTCTATTGTATATTTTTTAAAAGAAATCGGTTTATTAGTTTTTGCCGGAACATAAAAATTTGCAGTTTTTGGGGTGAGTAATTTTAAAGTATTGAAATAATATTTTTCGTCTTTAATTTTTAAATTCACCGCAAAATCTTTGAATTTTGTTGTCAATCCAAATCCACTCACGCCTATAGAATCTATTTCTTTGGCAAAAATATTTCTCTTTCCTTCCCAAGGAACAGAAGAGGAATAAGTCACTTCTTTAATTCCGTTAGTATTAGCTAAATTATAAGGAAAAGTAAATCCTAATCCGGCATTTCCAAATCTTTCTTGAAAAAGCGTTCTGTTTTTTCCGGTGAAAAATCCGGCTTGAATATGAGAATCTCCAATATGAACAATTCTTACTTTTGATTTTTTTCCTAAATCCAGCTGATATAATTTTTCAAAAAAATCTTCTAAAACTTCTGTGTTTAGCAATTCTTTGTTTTCTGCAGAAAGTTTTACAAAATCTTTCTTTATGGAAAAATCATTTACTGCTGCAATTTCAGCGTCAAAATCTTGAGCTGATAAAACACCGAAAACCAAACAAAATTTGATCAAACTTATTTTACGAAGTAGAAACATCAGCGGTATCTTTTTGCAATTCTTTTTCATGTTGTATTTTTAGTTCTTCCTGACGAAGACTATCTTTTTTCCTTTCCTTTTTTTCTTGTTGTTTTTTTATTTCTTTTTGTTTTACTTTATATTCTTCAAATCCTTTATCTATATTTTTATAAATCAATTCTGCAATTTCTCTTGCCCCATTCGGATTGAAATGCGTATAATCTTTATTGGCTTTTTGCGGTTCTTCTTCTACCCATTTCACCATACTTCCTTCGCCACCCATCAAAGCATATAAGTTGATAAATCCTGCTTTTTCTTCTGCTGCATAAGATTTTTGTGCTGCCAATAAATAATTTACCGCAGAATCTGTTTGCATTCTTGTATCATATTTTTTTGCTTTATCAGCAATTGAAATTACTAAAACAGAAGATTTCGGAAAAAGTTTTCTTACATAAGAAACCACATTTTTCATTCTTGAGCTATACCAAGCATAATTAAAAGAATCTGAATTTAAAACATTTGTTCCAAAATGTAAGACAATTAAATCATAATTCAACTCATTTTGAAAAGCATGCATCAAATCTCTTTTCAGTTGTGTAATGGGCAATCCTGAATTTCCTCTTTTAGAAAAATTATCTACTTGAACTCCTGTTGGAATATCAAAATTCACCCCATAAAAAGGTATGGAATCCGCTTTTTCAAAATGCAATTCAAAATTGTTTAAAACTCCTGATTTTAATGCTAATTTATTTAGTTTTTCCGCAGATTTCAACTCAAAAGAAGTTGTGTCTTTTAAAGTTATCATTTTAACTTCAGCAGAATCATTTGTAGAATTTCCATAATATAAAACAGGATTTGGCAAAAGATTATCTCCTGCATTTACCCCGGATTTATAACTCACCGAAGGATAACCCAAACTATCTTCTGCATAAAAAACCATTCCTGTTAATCCAAAAGGAAAATCTTTATCATGTTTTTTCATAAAAGAATAAGTTTTCCAATTATTTGAAAATCTATGGATTATACTTGCTCTGCTGTTTGCAGATTCCGAAGTAATAGGAACAAATCCTACTCCTCTTCCTCCGTATTTCTCTTGAAATTTTCTTCTGATATCTTGTACAATCAAATCTCCATCCGTCATCGAATCTCCAAAATAAGCGATTCTAACTTTTTCATCATCAGGATTTTCTTCTAATAACGCCAATTGTTTATAGAAAAATTCCAGATAAGTTTCTTTTTCTAAATCTTCTGTTCTTGCATCCACAATTTTAGGTTCTTCCGGAGTAGATTTTTCAACTGGTTTTTCTGTGGTATCTTTTATTTTTTCTTCTATTAATTTTTCTTCTTTTTCTATCTCAATTTTCACGGAATCCTCCTCTTCTTCTGTTTCCATTGCAGATTCCATCCATTCATCAACAGCTTGGTGTTCTTTATCTAACGCTGTTGTTTCAGGAAAAATATTTTCAGGCAAAATCTTCTTGAAAAACAAGAAAAAGCTCACTGCCAATAATAAAGTGAGTATAGCGGATTTCCAAGATTTTTTATTAGAATGCACTGAAATTTAGATTTTAAAAACACAAAAGTACAAAACCAAGCTAAATTTTTAGCTATAAAAACTCTTCAAGCTGAGTTTAAAATGATTTTACAAATTAAAACAAGGGGATTTACAAAAAAAATTAAAATTTTATTATATAAATTAAAAGAGAAGTTTTATCTTTGAAAAAAATTAGCAACAAGACATGATAGAATTTCAACAATGGCTCGGTTTCGTGTTATTTGCCTTTATCGGTTTGGCAGGTTTTTGGGTAATGCTCTTTATCTTAGGGTTTTTACCTTATTGGATTTTTGGATATTTCAAAGATCTTAAAAGACAGAAAAAAGCGGAACAACCTGAAGAGCTAAACGCTTAAGAAATTAAAACTATATACAGTAAAAAACATGCGAAAAACTTTTTTTGCGTGTTTTTTATTTTTCTGATTTTAAAGAATTTTTCAGGCTTCTTTTTCTTTTTTTGTGATTTATACAATAAGCCGAAAATAAATATGTTCTTTAATAAACACAGTATTCTTTTCTATTGAAATTTAAAGTTTCTTTAATATTATTTTTCGTGGTGTGTAGTTTGCAAGCGCAGACTGCACGAAAATATTCAAATGAATTTTTGAATATCGGTGTGGGGGCAGATGCTTTTGGTAAAGCAAATACAGTGGTGGCCTCTACAGCTGATGTGAATTCCGGATATTGGAATCCGGCCGGATTAATCAATGTTGAAGACTATGAAATTTCTCTGATGCACGCGGCTTATTTTGCCAATATTGCCAACTATGATTATATCGGCGGGGCTATGCCGTTGGATGATGGAAAAAGCGCTGTAGCTTTTAGCATGATTCGTTTTGGTGTAGATGATATTATGAATACCACAAAACTGATTGATGACCAAGGAGTAATTAATTATGATCGTATCAGTCTTTTTTCTGCTGCAGATTATGCTTTTACTTTTTCTTATGCTCGACAAACTCCTGTTGAAGGACTTTCTTATGGAGCAAACGCAAAAGTAATCAGAAGAATTATTGGGAAATTTGCTGATTCTTGGGGTTTTGGATTTGATGTTGGCTTGCAATATCACACCGAAAATAATTGGAGTTTTGGATTGATGGCAAGAGATATTACTACTACTTACAACACTTGGAGTATTGATAAAAACAGATATAAAGATATTCAGGATGCTGTGGAAGGACAAAATCAAGAATTACCGGAAACAACAGAAATCACTCTTCCAAAATTACAGTTAGGAGTTGCCAAATCATTTGATTTTCATGAAGATTGGCAAGTTCAAACAGAATTAAATCTACATACAAGATTTACCAAAACCCATGATATTATTTCTACTTCTGCAATGAGTATAACACCTTCTTTTGGATTTGAAGTAGGATATATCAATATGGTTTATCTTCGCGGAGGAATAGGAAATTTCCAAAATGAAGAACAGTTTGATGGAAGCGACAGACTTGGTTTTCAACCTAACTTTGGGGTAGGTTTCAAATATAAAGGAATTAAAGTAGATTATGCTTTTACAGATATCGGCGATCAAAGTATAGCTTTATATTCCAATGTTTTTTCTATTAGTTTAGATTGGAGTATCTTTCGATAATTGATTAATTTTGTGTTCTTTTTTGAAAACCTTTAGTCCAATCTCTACATGAGAAACTTTTTATATGCTACAATTTCAGGAATAACTTTAGCTTTGGCTTGGCCAACTTATGGTTTTCCTTTATTGCTGTTTTTTGCATTTGTTCCCCTACTCTATGTTGAATTTAATATCAGAAATAATCCACAGAAAAAAGGAGGTTGGAAAGTGTTTTTTCTCACCTATTGGGGATTTCTTATTTGGAATATTATCACTACTTCTTGGATTTATTATTCCACTGCAGTAGGAATGGTTTTTGCCATTGTTGTCAACACTTTGTTGATAACTTTAGTGGTAATTATTTATCATCATGTAGCAAAAAAAATCAACTTTTTAGCCGGAGTAGTTTTCCTAATCACCCTTTGGATTTCTTTTGAGTATTTTCATTTAGATTGGGATTTTTCTTGGCCTTGGCTAAATCTTGGAAATGGTTTTTCTGAATATCCACAATGGATTCAATGGTATGAATACACCGGAACTTTTGGAGGAACTTTATGGGTTTTAGCAGGAAATTTAATCCTCTTAAGAACTTTGCTGTTATTTAAACAAGAAAAAGAAAAAAGCATTTTATACAGAGGAATTTTACAAGTTGTATTATTGATTTGCATTCCTATTGGAATCTCCTATTATATATGGAATAATTATGAGGTGGAAGAAGATTCTAAAAACTTAGAAGTTTTAATTTTACAGCCTAATATTGATCCTTACAATGAAAAATACAACACTAATGACGAACGCATTGGGCTATTATTAAAACAACTCACCGAGGAAAATATTTCTACAAAAACGCGATTGGTTATTGCTCCTGAAACTGTTTTTGCAGATGGAACAGATCGCAGTAATTTTGAAAATTCCCCTGCTTATAAATACGGATTAGAAATCATAGATAAATATCCTAACACTGCTTTTATGGCAGGAATTTCTTTTTATGATTTGATAAGAAATGAAGAAGAAATAAAACCACAAACTAACTTCTTAAGACCCGGATTATGGTTTAATGATTATAACTCAGCTTATATTTTAGCTCCGGGATATCAAGATCAAATTTATGATAAATCAAAATTGGTTGTAGGGGTAGAAACTTTTCCTTTTCAAAGTGTTTTAAAACCACTTTTAGGAGATATTATGTTGGATTTAGGCGGAACCGTAGCTATGAAAACTACTCAACCTGACAGAGGTGTTTTTGATTTTGCAGAAGATGATACCACCGGTCCTATTATTTGTTATGAATCTGTGTATGGAGAATTTGTGAACGGATATGTCAATAATGGCGCACAGTTTTTAACTATTATCACCAATGATGCTTGGTGGGAAAACACCCAAGGACACAAACAACATTTGAGTTATGCTCGTTTGCGTGCTATAGAAAATAGAAGAGATATTGCCAGAAGTGCAAATACCGGTATTTCTGCAATCATCAATCAAAAAGGAGAGGTTTTAAAGAAAACTAAATACGAAGAACAAACTGCAATAAAAGGAGATATTTATTTAAATGATAAAATTACTTTTTACACCAAACACGGAGATTATATTGCTCGAGTTTCTAATTTTATGACTTTATTTATTTTTTTATTTGCTGTTTTTAGAAGAAGAAAACCTTTATTTGTTTAATTTTAATTTTCATTTAAAAAGATAATAGAAATTATTATCTTATCATTTTTCATATTTCTATTTATATGATTTTCAAAAAACTAAGACAAAAACGCTGGTTTAGGATTTTAAGCAATAAATATTTGCTTATTCTCCTTGTTTTTAGTGTTTGGATGCTTTTTTTTGATAGTAATTCTTATCTGATTCATAGAGAATTAAACGAAGAAATTGAAAAACTTAAAAACAACGAAGAATATTATCGAGAGGAAATAGAAAAAGATCGTTCTGTTATGAAGCAACTCCAAGACGATGAAGGAATGGAACGCTATGCTCGAGAAAAGTATTTTATGAAACGTAAAAATGAGGATATCTTTATCATTGAAGTTAAAGATACCCTCAAATCGGGAGTATCCCACTAACTGTGTAAGTTAAGATTGAGGGCTTGAAAAAACGTTTTTTCAAGCCCTTTTTAATTTTTAATCCTTAATTTATACGCATTATGAAAAAAGAAGAATTTTTAACCGATGAGTTTTTGGAGCAGTTCAAAAATGGAGAAGAGCTGACTAATTTTTTAAAGCAAATTCAAAAACGAGGTATTGAGAAGATACTTGAAGGCGAATTAGATGCCCATTTAGGCTATGCCAAACACGACAAACGCAAGTCCTCTAATACCCGCAATGGATATGGTAAAAAGAAGCTTAAAACCGATATGGGAGAAGCTGAAATTAAAGTGCCTCGCGACCGGGAATCAAGCTTTGAACCCACTCTTGTCCCTAAACGGGGCAATATGGCCAAAGGTGTTGAGAATGTAATTATATCGCTCTATGCCAAAGGAATGAGCAACGAAGATATCCAGGAGCAGCTGGAAGAGATTTATAATTTTGAACTCTCTACCAGTGCCATATCCAGGATAACCGACCGTATTACAGACGATATTACAGCTTGGCAAAACAGGCCTTTGGAGCTGGTCTATTTAATTGTATGGATGGACGGGATTGTCTTCAAGGTCAGAGAAGACTCAAGAGTGGTCAATAAGACCATTTATATTGCTGTAGGACTGCGCAGAGATGGCTTAAAAGAAGTCTTAGGACTATGGTTGGGCAAGAATGAAAGCGCCTCTTATTGGATGAGCGTATTGACTGATATGAAAGCCCGAGGAGTTGAAGACATCTTAATTACGGCAACCGATAATTTAAATGGGTTTACTAAAACAATAAAAGAAGTTTTCCCTGAATCTAAAACTCAAATTTGTGTGATCCATCAGATCAGAAATGCAGCGCGTTATGTGGTCTGGAAAGACAAAAAAGAGTTCTCTAAAGACCAGAAGGCTATCTACGCAACCCCTAACGTACAGGCCGCTGATGCAGCTTTAAAAAACTTTGAAAAGAAGTGGAATAACAAATACCGATACGCCGTTCAAAGTTGGCAAAACAACTGGAATGAACTCAGTGTCTTTTTTGACTTTCCGGTAGAAATCAGAAAGATTATTTACACCACAAATCTAATCGAAAATCTAAATGGGAAAATCAGGAAATACACCAAAAACAAACTCTCATTCCCGACCGATCAGGCAGTTATGAAATCTGTTTATTTAGCCGTTAGAGAAGCTACTAAGAAATGGACTAAACCTATCAGAAACTGGGGAGTGATACTTAATCAATTTTTAATTATATTTGAAAAAAGGGTTCGATTATAAAACCAAACCCTTAATCTAACTTACACACTTTACGGGATAGTGTCCTCAAATCTAAAAAGTGATTTATAACCACTCTACTTTTTCTTCTATAGAAGTTTCACGCGTTCCTTCCGGTAATTCTGTATCATAATTTCCCATATAGAAAATTCCTAAACACTGTTCTCCTTCTGCTAAATCAACAAACTCTCCCATTTTTTTGATCAAATTTGTCGGAGAACTCCAATAAGAACCGATTTTCATTTCAGCAGCCATCAACCACATATTTTGAACTGCCATTGCAGTAGCAGCTATTTCCTCCCACTCCGGAACTCTTTCTTTTAAATCTCTTTGCATACAAATTAAAATCACACAAGAAGAACGTTCGCATTTTTCGGCTATTCCTTTATATTTTCTTTCTGAAAACTTTTTAACGGTTTCTTTATATTTTTCACTTAAAAAATTTCCCAACTCCGTTAGTTTTTCTTCTTGCACAACTTTAAAACGCCAAGGTTCTGTTCTTCTGTGGGAAGGTGCCCAGTTTGCAGCTTCTAAGATTTTTTCTATCTGCTCTTTTGTGATAGGTTTATCGTTATATTGCCTTGGAAAAACTGCTCTTCTGTTTTTAATTACCTTTTCAATCATAATTTATTCAATAAATATTTTTACAAAATAAAAGTCCAAACTTAAGCAAATAAAAAAGACTGATAGTTTTCTTAACATATCAGTCCTTTTTTATTTAATTTTTCTTCAAAGTTTTATTGAAATTCTACGGTTTCATTTAAACCTAAACCTTGAACCTGTAAAACAGTTCCTTCTTCATCTAAAACAAAAATCACTACTTCTCCATCTTCTATCACTTCAAAATACTCTCCCATATCCATATCATAAGATTTTTTATAATCTATTAAAGCATCTGTAGCAGGAATTGGATCTCCAAAAATATTGGTCATCGCATGTCTTAAAACTTGATTGTTTTCATAATCAGGAATCGGATTTCCTGCTTGATACCAAGGACTATTTTCATCTTCATTTAAATAACTGGTTTGATCGTGATATAGCTTATTTTCAAGTGCAGCCACAACAATCTTCATATTTGATAATCCTGAAGTAGAAGCCACACGAACATCTACACTTAATTTTGAATCTCTCAATTTAGTTTTTGCTGCTATCCCGATTTCACTTTCTTCTCCTACATAATCCAAAACAGTATTTGGATTGTCATCATTCCAACTGATAGTTCTATTAATCAAGCCTTTAGGAAACTCTCCATACGGATTATATTCTGCCAACAAAGGATCAATATTTTCATATTCATAAGGGTCCGGATTGGAATCACTACTACTTTTATGAATAGCTATAGTAGAAACCAAGTCTGTCATTTCTTCCACCTCAGCAATAATGCTTTGCAAACGCGGACAATATCCACACCAAGTTCCGGTGTAATCTTCTATCAATGCTCTTTGAACCGGCGCTACAACAGTAAATTCAGCCGGATCTGTAGTAATGGTCTCTTCATTTTCTGAAATGTATTCTGCATAAACTTCATACTCCCCAACTTCTGCTGAACTAAAAGTATTTCCTTCAATAACTTCTCCATTTACATAAAATGTTCCTTGATTGCTAATATCTTCTCCAGTACTCACATCATATAAAGTAAAAGTATTAAGTTGATTTTTAAGCAAACTGTTATGACTGATTATCATTCCTTCTGAAACTGTAAAAGAAATAGTGTTTGAAGATAACTCTCCAACAAAAGCTTGTACTTCATAATCTCCACTTTCTTCAAAAGTGTAAGAAACTCCATCGACTAACTCTCCGTTAATGTGGAGTTCCATCTCTTCTGTATAGTCTAAATAATCATCTCCTTTCAGCCAAAATTCAACAATTTGGTGAACAGGAATATTGGTGGAGTTTGCATCATACTCCAACGTCAATGCTTTTAACTTTAGTGGTTTATCATTGTCTGTACATGATAAAAACGCTCCTAAAGTAAAGAACAGTAAAAAAATTCGGAAAATCTTCATGTTAATTTATTAAGTTAATTTTCTATAACAAAAATTCATTTTAAGGCTTCGAAGTTAAGGAATTTTGTTTTTATTTGAAAAGTAAAAGTTTTTTATTCTTTTTTCTCTTTCGATATTTTTATTTAAAAAAATGAAAATTAATCTTTTAGCTTAAATCAATTGAATTTTATTTTTTTCAATCTTTGAAATGGGATAATTCACAATAATTAGTTAATATTGTCTAATCTCAAAAAAACATACTTATGAAAACTTTAATAACTATACTTTTCTTATCCATCTCTTCTATAATGATGGCACAAGATCGCATGCCGAATATGAAACTTAAAGATATGCAAGGAAAAACAGTTTCTATGCAGGATATTTCTAAAGATCAATTAGTAGTTGTTTCACTTTGGGCAACTTGGTGTGTGCCTTGCATCAAAGAATTGGAAGCCATAAAAGATGTTTATGACGAATGGCAAGAAGAAACCGGTGTGAAAATCTATGCAGTAACTGTTGATGATTCAAGAACTGTAAAAAGAGTTCGCCCGATGGTAAACGGAAAAGATTGGGATTACGACATTGTTTTTGACACCAACAATGATTTTAAAAGAGCCGTTGGGGCATCAGCTATTCCAATGCTTTTTGTAGCAAAAGACAATGAAATTCTTTATCGCAGAAATGGTTATGCTCCCGGAGCAGAAGATGAACTATTTGAAAAACTTCAAGAACTCTCAAACTAATCAAAAGTAAAATTAAATTCACCCCCAAATGAGAAAAACACTTGCTTTGCTATTTGCATTAAGCTTTGGTTTAATGACTTATGCACAAGAAAATGGTTATTTTTTTGGCGATTTTGAAACAAATTCTCAATGGCTGCAAAATGATGATAAATTAGATTTTGAAGCTCCGGATGCACGTTTTCGGTCTAACAACTATTTCAATTTAAATTATAGTTATGGAAAATTCACAGCCGGTGTGCAATATGAAGCTTATCTTCCTGAAGCACTTTTAGATTATGAACCCTCTTTAAGTGGTCAAGATGGTGTGGCTAAATATTATTTGAGATATCAAGATGAAATTTTAGATGTTACCGCCGGATATTTCTATGAGCAATTCGGAAGTGGGTTAATCTTAAGAAATTATGAAGATCGTCAGTTAGGAATAAACAATGCACTTCGTGGAATTAAAGTAAAATTCACCCCTACTTATTATTTAACCTTAAAAGGAATTTATGGAAATCAACGTTATGGGTTTGAACTTTCCGATGGATTTGTTCAAGGTTTGGATTTAGAAGTAGATTTAAATCAACTTTTAGATTTAGGAGATTGGTTTGTTGAAGTAGGCGGAAGCTATGTAGCTCGATATCAAAAAAATGAAAAAGCAGATACTTTACCGAATTACACCAACGCTTTTGGAGCAAGACTGGATATTGCCAAAGGAAATTTTTACGGAGGAATTGAATACACGCAATTAGATAAAAAACCTTTGGTAAACGACGGAAAAATTGAAAATAGTCGTTTGTTTGATGGAAATGCTTTACAAGCCAATATTGGTTTTGCCAAAAGTGGTTTAGCTATTGACGGAACTTTCAGGCGTATGGATAACTTCAGCTTTTATAGTGATTATAGAGAAGAAGGAAATCAATACAACCAAATGTTGATCAATTATGTTCCGGCTTTGACAAAACAACAAGATTATTTGCTGGCCAATATTTATGTTTATAACTCTCAACCCAGATTATTCTTCAACCATAAAAATGCTTTTGAAGCCAGAACCGGAGAAATCGGAACACAATGGGATGTTTATTACACCGCTAAAAAAGGAACAGCTTTAGGAGGTAAATACGGAACTAAATTTTCCGGAAACTTCTCTTATTGGGCAGGTTTAGATGCTGATTTTAATTTTGACAATAACACTTATAAAACTAAGTTTTTTGGAACCGGAGAGCGTTATTACCAAGATTTCAATATAGAAATCAAAAAACGTTGGACAAAAGAATGGCATTTTGCCGTAACTTATATGAATCAAGTTATTGATGAAAGTATCACCAGCGGAGGAATTCCCGGAGGAGATGACATCAAAGCTCAAGTGGGAGTTATTGAAAACACTTACACTTTTGGCGGAGGAAGATCTGTGCGTTTAGAATTACAACATTTATGGACAAAACAAGACAGAAAAAACTGGGCCGGAGGAATGATTGAATACAACCACAACTCTAACCTCTCTTTTTATATTGCTGATTCTTGGAATTATGAAGGAGATGGAAAACTACATTACTATAATGTGGGAGCAGGATATACCAAAGGACGCGCAAGATTAACTGTGGGATATGGAAGACAAAGAGGTGGACTTCTTTGTGTTGGAGGAGTTTGTAGATATGTTTCATCAAACACCGGAGCCAATATGAGTTTATCTTTGTCTTTTTAAAAAGTTGACAAAACCTATAAAGATTAATTAAAGCAGTTTTTAAAGACTGCTTTTTTTATTAAATTTACTTTCTAAAAATTATTTCTTATGAAAATTCAATTTTACGGACAAAATTCACTTCATATCGAAGCCGGAGGAAAACATATTATTGTAGATCCTTTTATTTCTGAAAGTCCTTTAGCAAAAGACAAAGTTAAAATCGAAGATTTAAAAGCAGATTATATTATTTTAACTCATGCACATGGAGATCATATTTTAGATGCGGAAGCTATTGCAAAAAACACCGGAGCAAAAATAATCAGCAACTTTGAAATTGTTAATTATTACGCCGCAAAAGATATTGAAGGACATCCAATGAATCACGGAGGAAGCTTTGAATTTGATTTTGGAAAACTAAAAATGGTGAATGCAATTCACTCCAGCTCTTTTCCGGATGGAACTTACGGAGGAAATCCTGCCGGATTTATTTTAGAAGCAGATGAAAAAACAATTTATATTGCCGGAGATACTGCTTTAACTATGGACATGAAATTAATTCCGATGAGATATAAATTGGATTTAGCTATTTTACCAATCGGAGATAATTTCACTATGGATGTTGAAGATGCTATTATAGCAAGTGATTTTATTGCTTGTGATAGAATTTTAGGTTGTCATTATGATACCTTCGGATATATTGAAATCAACCACGAAGAAGCTTTCAATAAATTTAAAGAAAAAAATAAAGAACTGATTTTATTACCCATCGGGGATACCGTTATAGTATGATAAAAGCAAATTATAAAAAATATATCTTAGATTTTAAACGCCCCAGCGGAACTTCCCGGGGCGTTTTATCTAAAAAAGAAACCTGGTTTTTAAAGTTGGAAGAAAACGGAAAAACAGGATACGGAGAATGTGGAATTTTACGCGGATTAAGTATTGATGACAGACCGGATTATAAAGAAAAAATCCAATGGCTTTGCAAAAATATCAACAAAGATAAAAAAGAATTATTAGCAGAGTTAAAAGAATTTCCTTCCATACAATTTGGATTAGAAATGGCTTTACAATCTTTAAAAGCAAAAAATCCTTTTGAACTTTTTCCTTCTGATTTTACCAAAGGAAAAAAGAAAATTCCAATAAATGGATTAATCTGGATGGGAGAAAAATCTTTCATGAAAAAACAAATCGATCAAAAATTAGAAGAAGGTTTTTCTTGTATTAAATTAAAAATCGGAGCTATTGAATTTGACAAAGAATTGGAATTATTACAATTCATCAGAAAAGAATATCCCGCTGATCAAATTGAACTCAGAGTTGATGCCAATGGAGCTTTTTCACCAAAAGAAGCTTTAGTCAAACTCAAAGCTTTAAGCAAATTTGAATTGCACTCCATAGAACAACCTATCAAACAAGGACAGTTTGAAGAAATGAAAAAACTCTGTGCTTCCACTCCACTCCCCATAGCTTTAGATGAAGAACTCATCGGAGTTTTTGAGAAAGAAAACAAAAGAAAACTCCTTGAAAAAATTTCTCCTCAATACATTATTTTAAAACCCAGTTTAGTAGGTGGTTTTCAAGGAACACAAGAGTGGATTGATTTAGCAGAAGAACTTAAAATCGGTTGGTGGATTACCAGTGCTTTAGAAAGCAATATAGGATTAAATGCCATTGCCCAATGGACGGCTATTTTAAACACCACAATGCCACAAGGTTTAGGAACAGGAAGTCTTTACACCAATAATATTAAAAGTCCTTCAGAGGTTGTTGGAGAAACATTGACTTATCAACCTCAAAACAATTGGGACACCACAGAATTAAAATTTTAAAAACAAGCTGATGTTCATTGAAAAAGGATTTAAAGGATTTAGCAATTGGGGATATTATTTGGGTGGAACTCTAATAATTTTCTTCTTTTTCTTTATGGCACAAAGTTTAGTGGGAGCTTTTATACAGTTTAAAGCCATGCATTCAGAAAATCCCATAAGCTTAGCAGAAGGAACTCTGACAGAAGTTATGAACGCTTCCGGACTTCCTGAAAATTTGATTATATTTTTTATGTTGCTGAGTTTTGTGGTAGGTTTTGGCGGAATTTATATCGCCATAAAATTTGCTCACCAAAGAGATTTAAAAAGCTTAATTACTGCTCGAAAAAAAATTGATTGGAAACGATTTTTATTAAGTTTCACCTTAATGGCAATTGTAATTCTTGCCAGTGTGGCTTTAGCTTATTATTATAATCCGGAAGATTATAAAATACAATTTCAGCTTTTTCCTTTTTTAATTTTATTGATAATCAGCATAGCTTTAGTTCCTGTTCAAGTTGCTTTTGAAGAAATTCTTTTCAGAGGATATTTACTTCAAGGTTTTGGCGTAATTGCTAAAAATAAATGGCTTCCTCTACTCTTGACTTCCGTGTTTTTCGGATTGATGCACGGCTCAAATCCTGAAGTAGCTGAATTGGGAAAAATTCTTCTCATTTATTATATCGGAACAGGTTTGTTTTTAGGAATTATCACTTTGATGGATGATGGAATAGAATTAGCTTTAGGTTTTCATACTGCAAATAATTTAATTCAGATTTTATTGATTACTTCTGATTATTCCGTTTTTCAATCTCCTTCAATTTTAAAAGAAATTACCAAACCCGATAGTGCTTGGCAAGAAATAATCTTTCCGCTTTTCATAATTTATCCTTTGTTTATCTTAGTTTTTTCTAAAGTTTATAACTGGAAAAATTGGAAAGAAAAACTCTTCGGAAAAATTTATCCTCCGGCAAAAACTATAGAAAATAACACTTATGAACTATAAGAATATTCATCCTTCCTTTAAATGGCAAGGAAAAAAACTTACTCAAAAAGAAATCTTACAGCTTGCTCAAGAATTCTCTCTTGCCGATGAGGAATATCTTCAACAAATCGGAGCTTTTTTTAAAGCTTGGTTTAATGAAAATCCATTAATCGAAGTACAAACTTCAGGTTCTACCGGAAAACCAAAAAAAATGAAAGTAAAAAAAGAATATATGCTAAATAGTGCTTTAGCTACGCAAGATTTTTTTGATTTACCGGAAAAAACCACAGCTTTATTATGTTTACCGGCAAGCTATATTGCCGGAAAATTAATGCTTGTCAGAGCTTTGTGTTTAGGCTGGGAATTAGATTTTGTAAAACCTCAAGCCAATCCTTTAGCTGTTTTTAAGAAAAAATATGATTTTTCTGCTTTTACACCCTATCAATTAACGCATTCCTTAGCAGATTTACCTCTTCTTAAAAAATTGATGGTTGGTGGTGGAGCTGTTTCAAATTCTTTATGGAGTAAAATTCAAAATGTTTCTACAGAAATTTATGAAACTTATGCTATGACAGAAACACTGACACATATTGCAGCAAGAAAAATCAACCATAATTCCAATGTAAAACTTCCTGCTTTTCAGCTTTTAAAAGATGTAGAAATCGATGTTGATGATAGAAGTTGCTTGATTATTAAAGCTCCAAAAGTTTCTAATGAAATAATTTTCACTAATGATATTGTAGAAATAGAAACCTCAACATCTTTTCGTTTAAAAGGTCGTTTTGATAATATTATCAACTCCGGCGGAATAAAAATAATTCCAGAAGAAATAGAAAATAAAATCAGTAAATTGATAAAAAATAGATTTTTCATTACCGGAATTCCTGATGATATTTTAGGAGAAAAATTGATCTTAGTTATAGAAAATCCGGATAAAAATCAACAAATAAATAGTATAGAAAAAGAATTAAAAAATTCTGCTGATTTAAAAAAATATGAAATTCCTAAAGAGATTTATTTGCTTTCAAATTTTGAAGAAACACACACCGGAAAAATAAATCAACCGGAAACGTTAAAGAAAATTTTATAAACAAAAAACCGAATAATTTAAAAATCATTCGGTTTTTTATAAATGTGTTTAAAGATTTTTTCAGTTTTTAAAATTCTTCTAAATCCAATCCATAGCTTTGTAAATCATCATACGTATCTATATGAATATCTGCATCATTAGCCCAATCAGAAGGAAGAACTACAAATCTAAAAATCTGATTATCTGTAAAAATCGGATTTAAATTCGATAAATTAAAATCTCCATCAATCAACAATTCCACATCATTTGCGGTGTGATTATACACATAACTTATAGTTCCCTCAGGCAAATAAAATTCTTGCGGAATTAAGCTGTAAGTATCTATTTGTCCGCCATCATTTGCAGAAACAGTTTCCAATCGATAGACTAAAATAGCGTCAGAATCATATACCTCTATTCCATTAGGAATATCTACCACTGTAGAAAACATATTGGCTTGAGATTCATATCCGAAATTAACTTGTGCTTCAAAAGTTTGTCCTAATAAATTTATACCCGGATCACCTTTGTGTCCTCTTGGACCTCTACAAGCTACTAAAGTAGTTAAAATAAAAATTGATAAGATTATTTTTCTCATAATATTAATTATTGATTGTTTTTAAAATTTAAACTTACAGAATTTATACAAAACCGCTCTCCGGTTTCTGTTGGTCCATCCGGAAAAATATGCCCCAAATGTCCGTCACATTTTGCACAAAGCACTTCAGTTCTAATCATTCCAAAACTGGTATCTTTTTCATATTTCACACTTCCTTTAACCGCTTGATCAAAACTCGGCCAACCACAATCGCTTTCAAATTTTGCTTTGCTTTCAAATAATTTTTGTCCACAACCTGCACAAAAATACTCTCCTTTTTCAAAATGTAAGTTATATTTTCCGGTGTGTGGATATTCTGTTCCTTTCTCTCTTAACACCTCATATTGCTTTGGAGTTAAAGTTTCCTTCCACTCCTCTTCTGATTTATTTACTTTTTCCATAAAATTATTTTCTAATTTTTAAAGGTAAGAATTTTACCTTAATAACAATGTTAGCAACAACTATTCCAATTACTATTAAATGATAAAAAACTTAATTTTATCTTATTTGAAATAAAGTTATCAAATAAAAAGTATTTTTGTTAGTTGAATAATTAATATAGTATATCATGAATTCACCCAAGGTTTTAATTATTTTATTTGTTTTAGTTTTTCTTTCTGCTTGTCAAACTAATCCTTTCACCGGAAAAAAAGATTTGGCTTTAATTTCTAATTCAGAATTATTTCCGATGTCTTTTCAACAATATGATGAAGTTTTAAGCGAAAGTAAAGTCATTAAAAACACCAAAGAAGCAAATTTAGTTCGTTCTGTAGGAGAAAAAATAGCTCGTGCAGCAGAGCAATATTTAAATGCAGAAGGAGAAAGCGGATATTTAAAAGATTATAAATGGGAATATCATCTCATTGAAAGCGATCAAATTAACGCTTGGTGTATGCCCGGCGGAAAAATTGCAGTTTACACCGGAATTTTACCTATCACTCAAGATGAAGCCGGATTAGCAGTAGTAATGGGTCATGAAGTAGCACACGCTTTACTTAATCATGGACAACGCCGAATGAGCCAAGATCAACTCACACAATTAGCCGGAGCCGCAGGAAGTGCCGCAATGGGAAGTTCTGAAAATGCAAAACTTTTTAACCAAGCTTTCGGAATTGGAAGTCAAGTTGGAATAGCTTTACCTTTCAGCAGAAAATTTGAAAACCAAGCTGATGAATTAGGCTTAAAATTAATGGCTATTGCCGGATATAATCCTATTGCAGGAGTACATTTATGGGAACGCATGAGCCAAGCCAGCGGAGGAGGAAATTCTTCTGAATTTTTAAGTACTCACCCTTCTAACCAAACTCGAATCAATAAAATAAGTTCACAAGTGGAAGACGCAAAAGCTTTGGCCAGAAAATTTGGAGTAACAAGTTTCAAATAATTCTTGAAAGAATCATATTAATATTGATTTTTTATTTAATTAAACTTATAAATTAATATAATTGATTTAATCAAAATTAATAAATCATAAAGAAATAACTTGGTAATTCCAATTAGATTACATGAAAAATATACTATTTTGGATAAGAACAAAAATTATAAATACAACTTATAAGCCCAAGTAAATGAAGTAGAAACAGCTTCGTTAAAAGGATTTCTCTGCGGATGATATTTTCGTGTATGATATGCTGCTCCTAAACTGGTATGAAGTTTTAATTTTTTATTTGTAAAAAGAGGAAATTCTACAAAAGGCATAGCCGAAACTCCAAATCCTAAATTTTCTTGATTTCCAAAATCGGAAAATCCAATTGAAAATCCGGTTTTTATCCCTTTTAATCGCTGCGCCCATTCTTGTTGTTTTTCCTCATGATATTTCCCTACGCTAAAACTCAATTGTTTTTTTAGTTTCTTTTCCGGAAAATTTTCATTGGATTTATTCATCCATCCTAACATAAACTCTGAAGTAAGCTGTAAAGGTTTTGCTGATTTCTGCGAAAAATCTTGGGCGTAAAATAACATTGGAAAAATAATAAAAAGAACTCCAAAATAATTTCTCACTTCAAGTATTGTTAAAATTAAAAATCCTACAAATGTTTATATTATTAACAAATTTAGCAATTATTCACATTTATGAAAATAATCTTCTTTATCAAAACTATTTTCTTCAAAAAAATGGAAAATCCTCCTACAAAGTTTTATTTTTACCCTTATTTCTTATCAAATTTTTCAAAAGAAATCTTTTATATGAATACTGAAAAACAAATCAATGACCTGCGTAAAGAATTAGAAGAGCATAATTACAAATATTATGTTTTAGATAATCCGAGTATTTCGGATTATGATTTCGATATGAAATTAAAAGAATTACAACAATTAGAACAAGCTCACCCTGAGTTTTACGATCCCAACTCTCCAACTCAACGCGTGGGTGGCCAGGTTATTAAAGGTTTTGAAACGATCAGACACCAATATCCGATGTATTCACTTTCCAATTCTTATTCTAAAGAAGAATTAGAGGATTGGGAAAAAAGAATTGAAAAATTAACCGATCAAAAAATAGAATTCACTTGTGAATTAAAATATGATGGGGCTTCTATCAGCTTATCTTATGAAAATGGCGAATTGGTTAGAGCAGTTACGCGCGGAGACGGCATTCAAGGAGATGATGTTACGCATAATGTCAGGACAATTCGCTCAGTTCCTTTAAAATTAAAAGGAGATTATCCTGAAAAATTTGATATCAGAGGAGAAATCGTTTTACCTTTTGAAGGATTTTCTCAACTCAACGCAGAACGGGTAAAAAACGGAGAAGAACCTTATGCAAATCCAAGAAATACTGCTTCGGGAAGTTTAAAGTTACAAGACAGTTCTGAAACTGCTAAACGTCCTTTAGATTGTTTGGTTTTTAGTATTATAGGAGAAGATTTACCTTTTAAAACGCAATATGAAGGGTTGAAAAAAGCCCGTGAATGGGGGTTTAAAATTCCCGAAGAAGCTGTTTTAGTTTCTGATGTTGAAGGAATTATGAAATTTTTAAATCATTGGGATGAACACCGACATGAACTTCCGTATGAAACAGACGGAGTTGTGGTAAAAGTTAATGCTATTGAACAGCAAGATGAGTTGGGTTATACCGCAAAAGCACCAAGATGGGCGATGGCTTATAAATTTAAAGCTGAACAAGCTTCTACCATACTGAAAAAAATAACTTATCAAGTTGGCCGAACAGGAGCCATTACTCCAGTTGCCAATTTAAAAGGTGTCCAATTGGCCGGAACCACTGTAAAAAGAGCTTCTTTGCATAATGCTGATCAGATTGAAAAACTGGATGTGCGCGAAGGAGATACTGTTTTTGTGGAAAAAGGCGGAGAAATTATTCCTAAAATTGTAGGCGTAGATTTCAAAAAAAGAAATCCTAATTCCGCTCCCACAAAATATATTACCCATTGCCCGGAATGCGAAACAGAACTAATTCGCGCTGAAGGAGAAGCTTTGCATTATTGTCCGAATTCTGCAGCTTGCCCTCCACAAGTAAAAGGAAGAATTGCTCATTTCATTTCCAGAAAAGCAATGGATATTTCCGGATTAGGTGCAGAAACAGTAAATTTATTAGTCAATGAAAAACTGATTAATAATTATGCAGATTTATACGAATTAAAAAAAGAACAAATCCTACCTTTAGAACGCATGGCAGAAAAATCTGCTGAAAATTTAATCAATGGAATTGAGGAATCTAAAAAAATTCCTTTTGAAAGAGTTTTATATGCTTTAGGAATTCGTTTTGTGGGAGAAACTGTTGCCAAAAAATTAGCTTTTCATTATAAAAGTATAGAAAATATAAAACTTCAACCTGCTGAGAAATTAGTGGAAGTAGATGATATTGGCGAAAGAATTGCAGAAAGTGTGGTTGCTTTTTTTGAAGTAGAAGACAATTTAGAAATCATCAATAGGTTAAAAAATTATGGTGTACAAATGGAAATTTCTGAAGAGGAATTAGAAAATCAAACTGAAATTTTAAAAGGAAAAACCATTGTAATCACCGGAAGTTTTGAAAAACACTCCAGAAAAGAACTCAAACAAATGATTGAAGACAACGGAGGAAAAAACACCGGATCGATTTCTAAAAATACAGATTATTTATTGGCAGGAGAAAAAATTGGTCCCAGTAAAAAGAAAAAAGCTGAAGATTTGGGAATTCCTTTTATTTCTGAAGATGAATTTATTGAAATGCTGAAATAAGATTGATATATGAAATATTTGTTTTTAGCTTTAGCTATTATTTTTGAAGTCATCGGATCAAGTTTTGTAAAATTATCAGAAGGATTTACAAAATTGATTCCCACTTCCATAACTATAGTAGCTTATGTCATCAGTTTTTATTTTTTTTCACAAACTTTAAAAAGTTTACCTTTAGGGGTTGCTTATGCTATTTGGGGAGGTTTGGGAATTGTTTTAACCGCAGTGATTTCTGTAGTGTTTTTTAAACAATCTATAGATTTTCCGGCTATTTTAGGAATTTTACTTATTGTTTCAGGAGTGATTATTATGAATGTTTTTTCTAAAACAATGAGTTGATTATTTTTTTGATTGGATAAAAGATTTTATTTCTTCTATATTTAACGTTATGCTAAACCCTAAACTCATAAAAATCATCCAAGAAATTAAATAAGAAGCAAATTTCTCTACTCCAAATTGAAGAAATTCTGCTTTTGAAAATATTTGCATTACCAAAACCACAAGAATATAACACAAAGATAAAATGAAATAACCTACTCTTCTTCTTTCCATAGCATATAAAAAAGTGGAAAAATAAAACAACAACAATGCGGCTAAATATCCGCCTAAGGTGACCAAAATAATTCCTGACAAAGCAAAATATTCTTCATCAGCCAAAGTAAAACTCTGTACAAAATCATCTGAAATATAAGTTACAATCGCCAGGCCTAAAAAAACTGCGTAAGTTTGTATTATAGAAAAGAATATTCCTAAAAACTTTGAATTTGTTTTTAGCTTTTTATAATTTACCAAACTAACAGATGATGCAAAAACCATTGGAAGATACCATAAAGCTTCTCCTATAACAGGAATTATCAAAACTGTTATCACAACTATTAAAGGACTGAGTAAACTTCTCCACATAATTTTAAAATTGTTTTTCTTCAATTCTTAATAGAATCGCAAGCTTTATCTCCTCTTCTATTTTAATTGCTCCTCCTAATTTTTTAGGTGGAGTAAGATCAAAATCACTAAAAGTCAAATCGACATTTCCGGTTAATTCCTGCGCTTCTTTTTTTAAAGTTAAGCGTTCTATGGTTTTTTCCTTTCCGGCTATTTTCAAATATAAATCAAACTCATATTCTTCATCTGTTTTTGGAGAAACTTGAAGTAATTTAAAGTAAACTTCAGGAAATTCTTTGTGTTTTAATGTTTTTCTAAAATCTTTGTTGAGCAAAAAATTTCCACACTTAAAATCTACCACAGGAACGTGGTAAGCAAATCCTTTTTCTTGATTAAAAAAAAGCGTGTCTTTAATCTTTAACTTATAATCACATTCAAATTTTCCGATTGATGTTTTTCCTTTAACTGTAAACTTCCCAGAAGTTAATTGTAGAGAAGAATCTTTTTCGGTATCAGTGGTAAAACCTACAAATGTGATTAATAATATTAACAGACTAAAAACACGCATATAAAAGTTTTAATCTAAGTTTTTATTAGAAAGAAATAGCTGCTTCAAGTACAAACCCTTTGAATTTTCCTTCGTGCAGGGTTGGGGTTTGGTCATAACCATCATATTTTTGATGAACATATTCTGCTTTCATCATAATATTATCTGTTAAGAACATTCCGCCTCCAATATTAAAACGAGTGATTTTAATATCTTCTCCTGAAGCTAAATCTGCATCAACCATATTATAACGTCCTCCTACATAAAAGTCATCATTTTTTCCAAAACGATAAATCAGATCTGTAGCAAACTGAAAAGCATCTCTTGTTTTAGTTTCTGCATTAGTTTTTCCTTTAGATAATTCTATTGTACTAAACCATTCTAAACCTTGATATTTCACAAAAGGGTTGATCATAAAAGCAGTTACTTCATTGCTAAATCCGGGGTCAAATCTTCCTGATCTGAAATTTCCGTCAGAAGATGCATCCGGCATTTCCATTACATAATAATATCTTGATCCTGCTCTATCTCCGCTATATAACCAAACCGCTTCACTTTTTGCAGTGTGATACATAGATCCGGTTAATCTTAATCTCAAATCCTCATTAATTTGTTTGTCATATCCAAGTTTTAATAAAGTTGATGGACTTGTTCCGGTTTTAGCATCTTGATTTAATCTACCATTACTAATTCCTGCCATAGCTAACCAACCATTATTTCTGTAATATACTTCAGCTCCAACTTCTGTAGTAAACCCATCCATAATATAGTTTCCTACAAATGGGTTATTGATTGTTAAAGCGTTATCAGATCTTCTGAAGTGTGCATCACCGTAGTTATTTTCCATATGTCCAAACTTCAGTGTTACTTTATTCATGATATCTTCTAAGAATCCTTTTTTGATAAAATCTAATTTATCAACTGTAATATATCCCCCTTTAACATAAGGTTCCGGGTGATGTCTTGAAGATAAATAAGTCAAAAGATTTAAATTAATTCCATCATAAAGACGAACATCAATATTTAAGTTAGCTGTAGCCAAGTTAAAGTTATTTCCAAGGTCGAACAATTCTTGTTGTCCACTATTTTCATGACTTAACGCTTGAAATTGCAAGGCGAAAGCTCCACCTAATCTCATATATACATCTTTAGATGTGCTGGTGGTGTCTTTTTCTGGTTCAAAAACATTTATTCCGTTTTTATCTGAGGCTCTCCAGTTTTTGATTTCTCCGTCTTTTCCAAGACCAATGTGATCTTTAATTTTCTGTGCTTGGCTTACGTAAGAAAATCCTACCAAAGCAGCCATTAACAACATGATTTTTCGCATAATAATATTTGTTTTTTAGTTTTTTTATATTTTTTATTATTTAAATTTTACATCGAAAGAGATTTTCACTTCATCTCCTGCTTTTACAGTTCCCATTAAAGCTTTAGGCGGAGTCATGTCAAAATCTGTCATCTTAAGTTCTACTTCTCCTTTCAATCCGTAGCTTCCGGAAGCTGAAGTTTCTTGGGCAGTTATACTTACATTTTTTGTAGCTCCTGCTATTTCAAAAACTCCATTAAGAATCCAGTTATCTCCGGATTTCTCTGCATTATTTAAAGTGAAAATTACATTTTTATGTTTTTTAGTTTTCAAAGCTTCATAAGCTTTTTTATCCATAGCTTTTTTTCCACTTTTAATGCTTTCTGCAGGCATTTTCACTTCTACTTTGTGAATTTCTGTCAACTTTCCATCTGCCACAACAGCTTGCATATTTCCTGTTGCTTCTGTAGAAGGCATTTCCCAATCATGTAAAGAAGAAGTTCCTGAAACTTCTAACTTCGGATTGGCTTGTAATTGAAAAGTTTCTTGTGCAAATCCTAATTGAATTGCAAATACAAATAGCGTGAATACAAATAGTTGTTTTAAAAATAGTTTATTCATAACCCTTGTTTTTTGATTTCGATACAAAGAACCGACTTTTGTTAAAACTACAATATGACAAATATCATATTGACAATAAAATCCACTTTTTATTTATTTTTTATGAAGTAAAATGCTTATTTATAACTAAAATCATATTCAAACCTGATCTATATCATATTTTTAAAATTCATTAAGAAAAACCTATAATCCATGAATTTTTAATAATCTATTCTATTTTAAAAAAAGCTTTTTCTCTTTTATCAACTCATAAAATACATTTTGTTTAATTTTGATTTGCTTTTTTCTGTTTTTAGCATTTTTATTAAATAAGAAAAGTGGTTTTTAAATTCTCTTTTTGGGAATACTTATTTTTTGCGTAATATTCAACTTTAAAATATTGGTATATGAAATCGGAAAACAGCAAAACAATTCTTCTTACCGGAGGAGCAGGATTTATAGGTTCTCATCTTGTTCGACATTTGGTAAAAAAATATCCTTTTTATCAAATCATAAATTTAGATGCACTCACTTATGCAGGAAATCTTGAAAACCTTAAAGATATTGAAGAAGCTGAAAATTATACTTTTATAAAAACCGATATCACAAATGCAGAAAAAATTCAAGCTTTGTTTAATGCTTATAAGTTTGACAGCGTTATTCATCTTGCAGCAGAATCTCATGTAGATCGCTCCATTTCTGATCCTTTAGCTTTTGCAAAAACCAATATTTTAGGAACGATGAACCTGCTCAACTCTTTTAAAAACCTTTGGCAAAATCAATGGAAGGATAAACTGTTTTATCATATCAGCACTGATGAAGTTTATGGCAGTTTAGGAAAAACCGGTTTTTTTACAGAAACCACAGCTTATGATCCTAACTCTCCTTATTCTGCTTCAAAAGCTTCTTCAGATCATTTTGTGAGAGCTTATGGAGAAACTTATGGTTTACCTTTTATCATCAGTAATTGTTCCAATAATTATGGCCCTTATCAATTTCCGGAAAAACTAATTCCGCTTTTTATCAATAATATTATTTTAAATAAAAAACTCCCGGTTTACGGAGCAGGAAAAAACACCAGAGATTGGCTTTATGTGGTAGATCACGCCAAAGCGATTGATAAGGTTTTTCACGAAGGAAAACAAGGAGAAACTTACAACATCGGAGGATTTAATGAGTGGACTAATATTGATTTAATCAACTTATTATGTGATTTGATGGATGAAAAATTAAATCGTCCGGTTGGAGAATCTAAAAAATTAATCTCTTATGTAAAAGATCGTCCCGGACATGATTTTAGATATGCTATTGATGCTTCAAAAATCAAAAATGAACTCGGTTGGAAACCCAGTGTAAATTTTGAACAAGGCTTAGAAAAAACTATTGATTGGTATTTAAAAAACCAAAAATGGTTAGAAAATGTAACCAGTGGAGAATATTTGAAGTATTATGAAAAGCAGTATGGAAATTGATAAACTAAATATTAAATATAAATGACAAAACCTTTAGGAAAAAAACTAACAGTTTATATGATTGATGGGACGTCTTATGGTCCAAGATTAGGTGAAATAGGTAATTGGGTAGGTAAATCTATATATAGTCCAAGATCAACAATTAATAAAATAATAAATAGAGATGAATTTAATAGTCCAGGAGTATATTGTCTTAAAGGAGATCCTTTAGATGATGCTTATGAAGAAAAAATTTATATAGGAGAAGCTGAAAATATAAAAGTTAGAATTAAGCAACACCTTAGCAGTCCTGATAAAGATTTTAAAGAACTTATTTTTTTTGTCAGCAAAGATGAATGGTTAACTAAAACTCAAATAAAATATTTAGAGTCAAGACTTATACAGTTAGCTATTGAGGCCAAGACTGCTCAAATAGATAATGGAAACATACCTTCGCTTCCCACATTACATGAAGCAGATATTTCTGATATGGAATATTTTTTAGAACAAATTAAATTAATTTTACCTATAATGGGTTTTAAATTTTTAAATGCCTCTACTGTTAAAAAGGAAGTAAATCAAGATTTTTCTAAAAAACCTCATCATACTTATCAAATAAAATCTAAATCATTTAAAGCTAAAATGATTGAAACAGATCAAGGTTATATTGTTTTAAAAAATAGTGAAGCAAAAAGTAAATTATCAAATTCTTGTACAGAAACTTATAGAAATTTACGTCGTAAATTATTAGAAACTGGTATATTAATAAAAAAGACAGAATATAAATTAGTTTTTACAGAAGACACAGTTTTTAATAGTCCAAGTGCTGCATCAAACATGGTGTTAGGTAGAAATTCAAATGGTTTTATGGAATGGGTTGATAAATATGGAAAAACATTTAAAAAAGTTCAGGAAGATATTAATAAGCAATAAACTTTTTAAGATAAAATACTTTCTTTCATTTTCCAAAATTCTTTATTTTTAAGCAATTTGATCAGTATAAGGAAGTATGAAAAATATTCATCATCACAAAAACAGACAAGTTTTAAATCGGAAAAGAGTTAATCCCACAGATTTTACTTATACAGGAAATAACGCAGAGAGTACTAAAGTCGATTTTTATCAATACAGCAAAAAAGATTTCTTTTCTTCAGAAAATACTTCCTTAAAAGATTTACAGTTTTCCGACACAGATTTCAATGTAAAATGGATAGCTGTTTATGGTTTAAAAGAAGTGGATGATATTATTCAATTTGGTCAAAAAAATAATATTCATCGCTTATCTATTCAAGATATTTTAGATCTCAATCAAAGAACAAAATTTCAAAAGTTTGACAATTATTCTTTTTTGGTTTTAAAAACTATGAACGCCAAAGAAAATCAATTAAAAACTGAACAAATCAGCATAATAATAAAAGATAATTATCTGATTTCTTTTCAAGAAAAAAACACTCCTATTTTTGAACATATCAAACAAAGGTTAACGAAAAACAAAGGAATAATCAGAGAAAAAAATGTGGGATATTTACTTTTCACCATCATTGAATCTCTATTAGATGATTATTTTAAAGTCTTAAATCAAATTGAAACTAAAACTAATCTTATTAATTTTCATCTTGATGAAGACCCTTCTGCTGAAGATTTAAGTTTATTGGAAAACTATAAAAAAAGAGTTTATTTTATTAAAAAATCAATTTTACCTTTAAAAGAATTCACCTTAAAATTTGAAAGAAAAGAACTCTCTTTTATCGATGAGGAATTGTATAAATATTTTTTTGAAATAAAAGATTTATACCTCACCATTATTGATGAATGCGATGCGATCATCAACTCTATAGAAAGCGATATCAATCTCTTTTTTTCTATTCAAGGACAACGCATGAACAACATCATGAAAACGCTGACTGTGATGGCCACAATTTTTATTCCGTTGACTTTTATTGCCGGGGTTTATGGAATGAATTTTAGCAATATGCCCGAATTGGATTCTCCCTACGGATATATTGCCACTTGGATTCTTTTTGTGGTAATCGCTGTAGCTTTATTGATTTATTTTAAAAAGAAAAAGTGGTTTTAATAGTTTTTATTCTTCCACGATTTCCATTTTTCTCAACAAAAAACTCGCATTCATATTTTGACAAATTCCTTTTTTAAATTTATAATCAAAGTATAATTCATCATCGATGATTTCTGCGTCAAAATAATGATTTTTCACCTGCGGTAATTTATCTGAAACTTCACACAAACTCAAATCATGAGTAGCTATAATTCCGGTGGAGTGCGAAGCCACTAATTTTTCTAAAAATTTACGTGACCCAATGGCTTTATCTTTAGAGTTTGTTCCTTTTAAAATCTCATCTAAAACAATAAAATATTTATCCGTTTTTAATTGATCAACAATAAATTTTAAACGCGATAATTCTGCATAAAAATAAGAAGACTCTTCAGCCAAAGAATCTACTGTTCGCATACTGGTAATTAATTTTATCGGGGTGTATTCACAAAAAGAAGCACGAACCGGCAAACCTATATTACTCATTAAAATTTGCAAAGAAATTGTTCTTAAAAAAGTGCTTTTCCCCGCCATATTTGCTCCGGTGATGATTAAAAAATCTTCTTTTTCAATTTTTACATCATTGGCAACAGCTTCTTTTTCAGGAATTAACGGATGAACAGCATTTTTCGCATTTAAAATCGTTTTAGAATCTGTGATTTTAGGAAAAGTATATTGTTGATGATTGAAAGCAAAATTCCCTAAAGTGTTGTAAGCATCTATTTCTGCGATTACTTTAAACCAAATTTCAACTTGATCAATATTGTTTTTCATCCATTTTTCCAATCGCGCAGCTTGTCTTAAATCCCATAATAAAAGTCCATTTCCCAAAAATCCGAAAAGCAAGTTATTTCTTTGATCTAATGCATCAATAGCTTTTGAAAAATCTTGCAAAATCAAACTGGCTTTTCGGGTTGATGAGGAAAACAATTGTTGATTTTTTAATGTTTTTTCAGCTGTAAACTCTGTGTTTTCAATCAACTTTACCAACTGATAATATTGCCTAAAAACCTTTTGCATTTTACTGATTTGAGCAGATAAAAGATTTACTTTTTTTACATAAAATCCGGAGATTAACAATCCTAAAAAGAACCATAAAACCAACCAGCCCACCAAAATTATGTCTGTTAAATAAGCAAGAATTAATCCTGCTGAAATTCCGGTGAAAACCCATGAAAAAAGCCGGGCTTTTTTAGGGGTAAAAAAAGAGTGATTTTGTAAAACTTCTAAGTTTTTTTGAGGATTTTCTGTTTCGTCTTCCTCTGTTTTTGTCAACAAAGACAAAGCTGAAAATTCTTGTCTGAATTCTATTTTTTCACTTAAATCTTTTATTGCTTCTTGTTTTTCTATTATTTCATCAATAGAATTTTCTGTTAGGATTTCCACCAGCTTTTTTTCTCCTTGCTCAAGTGCGGTTCTGTTGAGGTATTGAAAAAAAGATTTTTCGCCAAAAAGATCAACATCCTGACTAAATTCATGTTTTGGATTTTCATATTTTTTTCCATTTGGCAAATGCGAAAAATTTCCTTTTAAAATCTCTATTTCATTTTCATTAATATGAATTAAAGCTTCTAATTTATTTTTCTTTTGTTGAAGATTTACATGTCGAGAAACCAAATAAAAAAATAAAGTTAAGCCTATTAAAATCTCTGCTATAATCAATTGGGTGTTTCCCCATAAAAAATAAACACCGACAAATATTAAAATAAACACTGCCAACCTCAACATACTTGAAGCCAACAAAAGTTTTTTTATACTTTTTAATTCTTGTGTAAAAAGTCTAATTTTATCTGCGTAAATCTCAGTTTTGGTCATTTAAATAAATTTGCGTAAAAATATAAATATCAATCTGATAATCCTTATTATTTATAAAGAGCTTAAGCAGAATTTTATTTATTTATGAAAAATTCAAATTCTCTTTGAAATTCCTTATTATTGACACGATTAACCTGAATAAATATTTATTTTTTTGAATCTTGCATTCAATTGCTGAAATTTTATGTCAACCTCTACCCTTTTTCTAATTTTATTAATTGCGTTTATTGCTGCCGGATTGGCTTTAGGACAATATTATTTCTTTAAACGTCAACAAAATTGGTGGAGATTTTCTTTTTTAAGATTTCTCACTTATTTTTCGCTTTTATTGCTTTTGGTTAATCCAAAAATACGCCATCAAACTTTTCATATAGAAAAACCATCTTTGGTTTTAACGGTAGATAATTCTCGATCAATAAAAGAGTTTAAACAAGAAAGTGAAGTAATTCAATTTGTAGAAAATTTAAAAAACAATTCAGATTTAAAAAACAAATTTGAAATTGAATCTTATTCTTTTGGAGAAAATTTTGAGCACCGAGATACTTTTGATTTTTCTGAAAATCAAACTCATATCAGTTCTGTTTTTTCTAACTTAAAAAGAATTTATCCTTCACAAACTGCTCCCACAATTCTAATTAGTGATGGAAATCAAACTATGGGAAGAGACTATGAGTTTGAAGCTATAGATTTTGTTCAACCTATTTTTCCGGTTGTGGTTGGCGATACCACCACTTACGAAGATTTAAAAATCGACAGATTAAATGTAAATCGTTATGCTTTTTTAAATAATAAATTTCCTGTAGAAGTTTTTGTCAGCTATAATGGAAATAAAAATATTTCTCAAAAACTAAGTATAAAACAAGGAAATCAAACTTTATTTTCAAAAACTTTAGATTTTAACAAAGATAAATCTGCTGAAATTGTTCAAGCGGAATTAACTGCAAATAGTGTTGGCGTGCACACTTATAAAACGGTGATTGAAAATTTACCCAAAGAAAAAAACACAGAAAACAACCAGCAACAGTTTGCAGTAGAAGTTATTGATCAACAAACCAATGTTTTGGTTTTATCTTCTTTTAAACATCCGGATTTGGGAGCATTTAAAAAAGCTATAGAAGCTAATCAACAGCGTTCTGTTGATATAAAATATACAGAAGAAGATTTTAATTTTGAAGATTACCAATTGGTGATTTTATATCAACCGGATCAGAATTTTAAATCTGCTTTTGAAAAAATTGAGCAATTGGAAATGAATTATTTGCTCATCACCGGAACAAAAACAGATTATCAGTTTTTAAACAAACAACAAGATTTTTTCCAGAAAGAAATCACTTCTCAAACAGAAGAGTTTTTGCCTTCTTATAATTCAAATTACAGCAATTTTCAGTTTGAAGATATAGGTTTTGATGATTATCCTCCTTTGTTTGATCAGTTTGGAGATCTGAAATTTAGTCAAGAACAACAGGTTTTATTATTTCAAAATATTGCAGGATATGAAAGTGATTTACCTTTATTATCTACCACAGAAAAAGGAAATCGTAAATTTGGATTTTTATTTGGAGAAAATTTCTGGCAATGGAGAGGTAAGGCTTATAGAGATCAACAAAATTTTGAAGATTTTGATGAATTTTCCGGGAAATTAATTCAGTATTTAGCTTCTACAAAACGAAAAGAAAGATTGAATATTGATTTTAAATCTTTTTATAATTCAGGAGAAAAAATTATTTTTCAAGCTCATTATTTTGATGAAAATTACACTTTTGATCCCAGGGCAAAAATCACTGCACAAATCAAAAATAAAGAAACTAAGAAAACAGCTGAATTCCCTTTTTTGCTTAAAAACAACAGCTATGAAGTAAACCTCAGCAGTTTGGAAGCAGGAGAATATGAATTTGAAATAATTGTTGAAGAAAAAAACTTATCTAAATCAGGAGAATTTACCATCATTGAATTTGACATTGAAAAACAGTTTTTAAATGCTAATTATAAAAAATTAAGCAAAATTGCTGAAGACAAAGTTTTTTTCACCCACACTGAAGAGGAATTGATTGAAGAACTTTTAAACAATGAAAATTTTAAACCTGTGCAAAAATCAAATACCACAACTTCTCCTTTAATAGATTGGTGGTATCTTTTAATTATTATTACTGTTTCTTTAAGTGCAGAATGGTTTATGAGAAAATACAGCGGAATGATTTAAGCTGTGAAAATTAAAATTTAAGACAACATGCAAACAATTCCAAAAGAGGCTTTAGACTTTTTAGAGGATTTAAAAAACAATAATAATCGAGAATGGTTTAATGAACGAAAATCCAAGTTTAAAGATTTAGAAAAACAGATGAAATCTTTTTATGCAGAAGTAGAAATGCTTTTAAATAAAGAAGATGATATTCAACGCACCAAAGCTTATCGCATTTATAGAGATATTCGTTTTTCAAAAGATAAAACTCCTTATAAAAAACATTTTGCTGCTATTTTTATCAGAAGAAAACCGGCTTTGAGAGGCAGTTATTATATACATATTCAACCCGGCGGAAAATCTCATATTGGTGGTGGTTTTTGGAAACCCAACCGAGACGCTTTATGGAGAGTCAGAAAAGAATGGGAAATCGATGCAGAAGAAATCAAAGAGATTTTAACAAATCCGACTTTTAAAAAACATTGGAGAGAAATGAAAGGAGACTCTTTAAAAACTGCTCCCAGAGGATTTGATAAGAATCATCCGGATATAGATTTAATCAATTATAAACAATGGATTTTCAGTCAATCTTTTTCAGATAAAGAAGTTCTTGCGGAAGATTTTGCAGAAAAAACAACAACATATTTTAAAAACTTAAGACCTTTTTTTGATTATATGTCTGTTATTTTAACCACAGATTTAAACGGTGTTTCAATTTTAGAATAAAACATGCAACCTAAAAGATTTTATTATTTAATAAAACTCCAATATTTGGGTTTTAGATATCACGGCTGGCAAAAACAACCTCAACTCAAAACTGTTGAAAGAATGGTGGAACGCACCACAAATTATGTTTTGCGAAGTCTTTTGGATATAGAAAACAGATTCAAATTATTGGCTTGTGGAAGAACTGATGCTATGGTTTCTGCACATCAAACTTATGTGGAATTATTTTTAGAGGAAACGCCTTTGGATTTAGAAGAATTTTTTCCGCTTTTCAATAGAAATTTACCCCAAGATATTCGGGCTTTAGCTATCACAGAAACAGATGCAAAATTTAATATTATTCAACATCCACAAGAGAAAGAATATTTATATTTTTTCAGTTTTGGCGAAAAAACACATCCTTTTTGTGCGCCTTTTATGACAAATGTGGTAGAAAATTTAGATTTGGATTTGATGAAAAAAGCAGCTTTGCTTTTTAAAGGAAAACACGATTTTTGGTCTTATACTTTTCGTCCTACACCACATACACAAACAAAGGGAGAAATCTTAAATTGTGAAATTGTTGAAAATGATTTGCTTTCTGCTAATTTTTTTCCTGAGAAAAGTTATGTTTTAAAAATTAAAGCCGCCGGATTTAAACGTCATCAAATCAGATTAATTATGGGAATTTTATTACAACTGGGGAAAGGAGAGGTGGATTTTTCTTTTATAGAAAAAACTTTAAATGCAGAAAATAAAATTTCATTAGATTATGTAGCGCCTGCCTCCGGGTTGATGTTAAATTCTGTGGAATTTTTGAATTTAAAAAATAAAAATTAATCAGAAATTTATCAATTTTTCAAGAAGAGAAGTAAGAGTCTTAAGAAATGTTTATTTTTACAAAACTATGAAGAGATTTTTATTGATTTTTATAGCTTTTAGTTTTTTTAGTTGCAAGGAGTTTGAAACAAAAAAGCTTTCTTCTTCTGAAATTGCAGCAGAAGAAATCAAACATATAGATTGGAAAAATTTAGATACTTATCCTTCTCTTTCTATTTGTGAAGATCAATCTTCTAAATCAGCTAACAAACAATGTTTTGAAAATGAAGTTTCTAAACATATTTTTGAAATTTTAGCACATCAAGAAGTAAACTTAAAAGATTCTATTAGAGAAGAGGTTGTTTTAAATATTGTTATTTCTAAAGAAGGAAAACCTTTTATAGATCATATTTCGATTTCTGATAGTTTAAAAAATCAAATTCCGGAATTGGAAAACTGGTTAAAAAACGCCGTAGCCGATTTACCTGAAATTCATCCGGCAGAAAAACGCGGAATTCCGGTTTCTTCTAATTTTAAACTTCCTCTGGTTATTCAATCTGAGTAGGAAAAATATTGTTTTCAAAAAAACTATTCTCTTTTAGAGATTTCATCTCTCAGCTGTGCAGCTTTTTCATAGTTTTCTTCTGCCACTGCTTTATGGAGTTCTTTTTCTAATTGTTTTATGCTTTTATTTTTCCATTTATCTTCTGTAGAAACTGTTTTTTCTGTAGAAATTTCTTGTTCTTCTTCTATTTTTTCTTCTTCTAAAGGAGAGTTAGCATCTGTAGTTTTTAAGTGAATCCCTGCTTTATCCAAAATATTTTTATAGGTAAAAATCGGCGCATCAAATCTTAAAGCCAAAGCAACTGCATCGCTGGTTCTGGCGTCTATAATTTGCTCGATTCGATCTCTTTCGCAAATTAAGCTGGAATAAAAAACTCCATCTACCAATTTGTGGATAATCACCTGTTTTATAGTAATAGAAAATTTATCAGAGAAATTTTTAAACAAATCGTGCGTCAATGGTCTTGGAGGTTTGATATCTTTTTCTAATGCTATCGCTATAGATTGTGCTTCAAAAGCTCCAATTACAATAGGGAGTTGCCTTTCTCCATCCTGTTCGCTCAACAATAAAGCATAGGCCCCATTTTGGGTTTGACTGTAAGAAATTCCTTTTATATTCAAACGCACTAAACTCATACTTCAATCAAGTTATTCTATTTCTAATTTGGATTAAAATGATAATCCTTGTGAAAGACTTTATGACAAGTTACAAAAAATTTAATCTTCCTCCACATACATATTGACGCATATAGAGAAAGATTAAATATTATTTTACTATTAATTATTTTCTGCTTTAAAAGCTTTGATTTTTTCGGTTAACTTAGGAACGATTTCAAAAGCATCTCCCACTACTCCATAATCTGCAGCTTTAAAGAAAGGAGCGTCTGCATCGTTATTGATAACCAATTTGTGTTTAGAAGCGTTTACTCCTGCCAAGTGCTGAATAGCTCCTGAAATTCCGATTGCGATATAAAGATTGGAGGCAACAGGTTTTCCGGTTTGTCCAACATGTTCTTCGTGCGGACGCCATCCCATATCACTAACCGGTTTTGAACAAGCTAAAGCAGCTCCTAAAGTTTCTGCTAAATCTTCAATCATTCCCCAGTTTTCAGGGCCTTTTAAGCCTCGACCTCCGGAAACAACAATTTCTGCATCTGCAATGGTTACTTTATTGGTTGCTTTATCTACCGATTCAATATTAATAGCAAAATCTTCTTCGCCTAAAGTTGGTTCAAAAGCTTCAACAGCTGCATCCGCTTGATTTTCTTTTAATCCGTAAGCGTTTTTAGCAATTCCTACTACTTTTACCGCTGTAGTGATTTCTGTAATATTAAATCCTTTGTTGGTGAAAGCACTTCTTTTTACTTGGAAAGGTTCTGTACTTTCCGGGAGTGCCACAACGTTAGAAGCATATCCGGCTTCTAATTCAACCGCCAATAAAGGAGCTAAATATTTATCGTTTGCAGATTGCCCGATGACAACCACTTTTGCTTCTTCTTTTTTAGCTGCTTGAGCGATTACATCTGCATAAGCTTCTGCATTAAATTTATTGAGTTTATCGTTGGAAACCGTTAAAACTTTATCTGCTCCATATTTTCCTAAAGCAGCGTGATCTTCAGCATTGATAGCTACCGCTGTTACTGAAGTTCCCATTTTCTCTGCAATCCCTTTTGCATAAGAAACTGTTTCGTAGGTAGTTTTTTTGAATTTTCCGTTTTCTGATTCTGTATATACTAAAACTGACATAATTATTTTCTTTTTAAAATTGTAAAATGTGTTTGATTAAGTTGGTTGCTTAAAATGCTTTTGCATCAGAATGCAATAATTCAACTAACTCATCAAGATTATCTGCATCAAACATTTTTGTTTCTCCTTTTGGTGCAGGTTTTTCAAATTTCACTGCTTTTGTTTGTGCATCGATTTGTTCTGGCTCAACCACATTTAATGGTTTTTTACGCGCCATCATAATTCCTCTCATATTTGGAATACGCAAATCGCTTTCTTCTACAATTCCTTTTTGTCCGGCCACTACTAAAGGTAAATCAGTTGTCAAAGTTTCTTTTCCGCCTTCAATTTCTCTGATTGCTGTAGCTTTTCCGTCTTCAACTTCTAAGCCAATACAGGTATTTACAAAATTAGCACCGATTAATTTAGCTAACATTCCCGGCACCATTCCTCCGTTGTAATCAATAGATTCACGTCCGGCAATGATTAAATCATAATTTCCATCTTTGGCAACTTTTGCCAATTGTTTAGCTACTTGAAAACCATCTGTTGCCGGAGTATCAACTCTAATTGCATTGTCAGCTCCTATAGCCAAAGCTTTTCTTAGGGTAGATTCGGTTTCTTTTCCACCTACATTTACTACATCTACAGAAGCGCCTTGTTTTTCTTTAAACCACATTGCTCGAGTTAATCCAAATTCATCATTTGGGTTGATTACAAATTGAACACCATTGGTGTCAAATTTTGTATCATTATCCGTGAAATTTATTTTCGAAGTCGTGTCTGGCACGTGACTAATACAAACTAATATTTTCATTATATATATATTTTAGTTGAGTTGACTACTCATTTTATGAATAGTCGCAAATATAATTAATTTATCTCTACTTTAATAACAAGCAAGCTTGCTAAATATTTTCAAATCTTTTGGCTTTTAAACAGGTTAATCCTTACTTTTGTAAACCTTATAAATATAAACTATGAGAAAGATTCAATTTAGAGAAGCTATTGCAGAAGCTATGAGTGAAGAGATGCGCCGTGACTCTTCTATTTATCTTATGGGAGAAGAAGTAGCTGAATATAACGGAGCTTATAAAGCTTCTAAAGGAATGCTTGACGAATTTGGCCCGGAAAGAGTAATTGACACTCCGATTTCCGAATCCGGATTTAGTGGAATTGGCGTAGGAAGCGCAATGAATGGTTGCCGTCCTATTATTGAATTTATGACTTTTAACTTCTCTTTGGTAGCGATTGATCAAATCATCAATAACGCAGCAAAGATGAGACAAATGTCAGGTGGCCAATTTAATATTCCTATTGTTTTTCGTGGTCCTACAGCTTCTGCCGGACAATTGGCTGCAACACACTCTCAAGCTTTTGAGAATTGGTATGCCAACACACCGGGATTAAAAGTTATTGTACCTTCTAATCCTTATGATGCCAAAGGTTTATTAAAATCTGCTATCCGTGATGATGATCCGGTGATTTTTATGGAAAGTGAACAGATGTATGGAGATAAAGGAGAGGTTCCTGAACCGGAAGAAGATTTTACTATTCCAATTGGAAAAGCCGATATCAAAAGAGAAGGAGATGATGTAACTATTGTTTCTTTCGGAAAAATCATTAAAGAAGCTTATAAAGCTGCAGATAAATTAGCTGAAGAAGATATTTCTTGTGAAATTATTGATTTGCGTACCATCCGACCAATGGATCATGATGCGATTTTAAAATCGGTTAAAAAAACAAACAGAATTGTTGTTTTAGAAGAAGCATGGCCTTTTGGAAGTATTGCCAGTGAAATCACTTATATCGTTCAAGAACGCGCTTTTGATTATTTAGATGCACCTATACAAAGAATTACCACTGCAGATACTCCTGCTCCATTCTCTTCTGCACTCTTAAAAGAATGGTTGCCAAATGCTGATGATGTGGTGAAAGCAGTAAAAAAAGTAATGTATAAATTAGAAGATTAATTCTTCTCAATTTTAAAAAATTTATAAAGCTGCTTTTTTATTAAGAAAGCAGCTTTTTTATTATAAAAACAAAGCTCAACTTATTATTTTTTATTTTATGAATTTAACTATTCTCATAATGACAGCGGTTTTACTGCTCACCATTTTTTCTCCTTTTGGAGTTTATTATGGAATTAATTTAAGTAAAAAGAAAGATTATCATTCTCATAAAAAAACACAAAATATTATTTTTTATCTCTGTGTAATTGGAGTTTTAGCTTTAGAAGGATTGATTCGTTATTCGGGAGGTTCAGGAAGTTTAGCTGCAAAAAGTGATTATTATGAAACAAGTTTTTTTACATTCACGCTCATCTCTCATATTTTTGTTGCGGTTTTAACTTATTTACTTTGGACAGTTTTAATTATCTTATCTAATAGAAAATTTAAAAAATCTTTACCCGGTAAACTTTCAATAGTTCATAAAAGATTAGGGTATATTATTTTGGGCGGATTGATTTATACTGCTCTTACTGCACTGATAATTTATTTGATGACATTAAATATAATTTAAAACCTCCTTTTCTTAAATTGATTTTTCTTGTTTAAAAAAGCTAAAAAACAGAAGTTATTTATGATTTTTCATTGTGCTCCTATCTTTACTTAATTATCTTTGCAGATAAAATTTTTTACCTTGCCTGCAACAAATAATTTACAAAAAAAGAAAGCTGTAGCTATTTGGCTTTTAGTTGGAGTTTTTATGATCATCATTCAAGTGGTGATTGGTGGTGTAACTCGATTAACCGGTTCCGGTTTATCCATCACAGAATGGAAACCCATTATGGGAACAATTCCACCTATGAATCATGAAGATTGGCTGGAAGCTTTTGCTGCTTATAAAGAAATTGCTCAATTTAAACACGTAAACAATCATTATGATCTTTCCGATTTTAAATTTATTTATTATTGGGAGTGGTTTCACCGAATTTGGGCAAGATTATTAGGAGTAGTTTTTGCTATTCCTTTTGTCTATTTTCTTGTAAAAAAATATTTCATCAAAGAGATGATTCTTCCTTTAATCATCCTTTTTTTCTTAGGAGGTTTTCAAGGATTCATCGGTTGGTACATGGTTCAAAGCGGATTGTATGGATCTGAATTACTAAACGTAAGTCATATTAGATTATCCATACATTTTATAGCTGCTTTAATTTTATTGGTTTACACTTTATGGTTTGCTTTAAAACTCTTAATTCCTAAAGAAAAAGTAGTATATGACTCCAAAGTAAAACGTTATTTTCTTTGGTTAACCGGAGTTTTAACTGTTCAATTATTTTACGGAGCTTTTATGGCCGGTTTACACGCTGCAAGAATTGCCCCTACTTGGCCAAAAATGAACGGACAATGGATTCCTGCTAATCTGATGGAAAACTCTTGGATTAATCATGCTACGAATATCCAATTTGTTCATCGTGGAATTGCTTATTTATTGATCATATTGATTATTATAGGTTTATTAAAAACCAATAAATTAGCAAAAGAAAACAATTCGGGTTTATTGAAAAAAGCAGGGAAATGGCCTTTTATTTTAGTAATCATCCAAGTTATTTTAGGTATTTATTCTTTACTAAGCGTAAAATTTATAGAGAAAGGAAGATTTGGAGTTTATGAAACTTTGGCAGAATTACATCAAGTTGTAGGAATGCTTTTATTGATGTCTGTTTTTGTGATTCTTTATTTAGTAAGAAGTGGGAGAAAAACAATTTCCTAAATTTTTCAAACTCCTTTACGAGATATAAAAATCCCCGTTGAAATTTTCAACAGGGATCTTTTCATCTTTATAAGGTGATTTTTTACTTTTTATTTTCTGCTCCCGGTGGAAATCTATTGAGGATTTCCTGAACAATTTTATTTATCTTTTCTGTCTTTTTATTTACTTCAGCATGAGGTTCCAAAGCTCCTGTTCCTACGCCTTGCCAAACTAAGTTTTTTGTTTTCGCATCGATTAAGTCGATGTATAAAGTTCCTTCAGTTCGACTTTGTACAGAAGCATTGTTATAAGGCCCATACCAAGGACTGTACCAACCTCCGTAATATCTTGGATAAACAGATAATTCTTCTGTGGCATCGGTAAAAATACTGACTAATAAATCTGGATTTTTATCTTTGGTCATTCCTTTTTCGGTTAAGGAATAATCAATAGCTTTTAGAATTCTTCTTTTATCTAAATCTGATATTTCTGCTTCATCAATTCCGGGTTTATAAAATGCAAAAGTTTGATATTGATTAAAATCAACTTCATCATCATAATCTGTCGATACACGAACAGATTGACAGGAGGTAAAACCTACTGCGATCACCAAAACAATCAAAAGATATTTTAAGCGTTTCATAATATTAGGTTTAATGAGTATTACTTAAAGTTAGTCATAAAAATCTATTATTTTTAAAAATCCGTAAATTATCTGATGATTATTTTTCTTTTTTTATAAATCTAAATCTTTTAACAAATCATCTTTTACGTAATTTGGAAGTGTAACTTTTAAGTTAGGTTCACTTTCCATAGCGCGTTTAATAGCAAAAACAGCACCTTCATTTCTTGCCCAAGAACGTCTGGCAATTCCATTATTTACATCCCAGAAAAGCATAGACTTCAAGCGCTCTTCTGCTTCATTAGTGCCATCAAGAAGCATTCCAAAACCTCCGTTTATCACTTCTCCCCAACCTACTCCACCACCGTTGTGAATACTAACCCAGGTTGCTCCTCTAAAACTATCTCCAATTGCATTATGCACAGCCATATCTGCAGTAAAACTACTTCCATCATAAATATTTGAAGTTTCACGGAAAGGAGAATCTGTTCCGGAAACATCATGATGATCTCTTCCTAACACCACCGGTCCGATTTCTCCTTTTGCAATAGCATCATTAAAAGCTTTGGCTATTTTCATTCTGCCCTCTGCATCAGCATATAAAATTCGAGCTTGAGAACCTACTACCAATTTATTGTCTTTGGCTTCTTTAATCCAATGGATATTATCTTCCATTTGTTGTTGGATTTCTTTAGGAGCATTTTCTTTAATTTTTTGCATCACTTTTAAAGCCAGCTGGTCTGTTTTATCTAAATCCTCAGGTTTTGCAGAAGTACAAACCCAACGGAAAGGTCCGAATCCAAAATCAAAACACATCGGTCCCATAATGTCTTGTACATAACTTGGATAGGCAAATTTTTCTTCGTCTATAGCTTGAGTTTTATCTACTAACTCTCCTTTTTCATTTTTATAAAGTTTGGCGCCGGCTCTGGAAGCTTCCAATAAGAAAGCATTTCCATAATCAAAGAAATAAGTTCCTTTTTGGGTGTGTTTATTAATAGCTTCTACTTGTCTTCTTAAGCTTTCTCTTACTTTTTCTTTGAATTTTTCGGGTTCTTCTGCCATCATTTTATTGGATTCTTCATAAGAAAGTCCAACCGGATAATATCCTCCTGCCCAAGGATTATGACAAGAAGTTTGGTCACTTCCCAAGTCGATATAGATATCTTCTTCGGCAAATCTTTCCCAAACCTCAACGATATTTCCTCCATAACCGATAGAAACTGTTTCTTTTTTTTCTTTGGCTTCTTTTACTCTTTTAACCAATTCTTCTATATCACTAATTTTCTCGTTTACCCAACCTTGTTCATAACGTTTGTCTAAAGCTGCCGGGTTTACATCTGCACAAACTGTTACACAACCTGCAATATTTCCTGCTTTGGGTTGCGCTCCGCTCATTCCTCCTAATCCTGAAGTAACAAATAAACCTCCTTTTGGTGGGGTGTTAATTTTTCTGAATCCGTTTAAAACTGTAATTGTGGTTCCGTGTACAATTCCTTGTGGACCGATATACATATAACTTCCGGCGGTCATTTGTCCGTATTGTGTAACTCCTAAGACATTATATTTTTCCCAATCGTCCTGACTTGAATAATTTGGAATCATCATTCCGTTGGTTACTACCACTCGCGGGGCATTTTTATTAGAAGGAAATAATCCCATCGGGTGTCCGGAATACATTACCAATGTTTGCTCATCAGTCATTTCTGACAAGTATTTCATGGTCAATAAATACTGTGCCCAGTTTTGAAAAACTCCTCCGTTTCCTCCATAGGTAATCAATTCATGAGGATGTTGTGCCACTGCATAATCCAAATTATTTTGAATCATATGCATAATAGATTTTGCTTGTAAGCTTTTTCCGGGATATTCTTCTATGGGTCTGGCATACATTTTATAATCCGGTCTGAATCTATACATATAAATTCTACCGTATTTTTCCAATTCTTCTTTAAACTCAGGCAAAAGAATTTGATGATGCTTTTCTTCAAAATATCTCAATGCATTTTTCAGGGCTAATTTTTTCTCTTCATCAGTTAGGATATCTTTTCTTTTTGGGGCGTGACTGATGGTTTTATCATATTCTTTTTTATCTGGCAATTCGGCCGGAATTCCTTGTTTAATAGCTTCTTTAAATGTCATAAATAAAAGTATTTATTCTAAAAATCTAATTGATTTTATTTTTTAAATGTATCTGTTTTTTTATCGTATCCGTATGGGCAATGACGACAACCACTTTTGCAGCAATATCCGCGTTTTAAAAGATATTGAGCAGTAAAAACTTTATAGCCTTCGGGGGTGAGATAATAATCTCCTTCTTCTAAAGGAACACGTTTTTTCATTGCTTTGGGTAAAATGTTTTTCGAACTCAGACAAAAATAAGGAATTTATTTCAGCTTATATTTTTTTGATATTGATATAATATAACTTCTATAAAAAATAACCCTTCAAAACTTAGAAATTATCTTTTTTTGAAGGGTTATAAAAACGTAATAAGTTGACTTACTTATTTTTCTTGCTTTTTTAATTCCGTGAAATGTTTAAAGTAAAGTGGAATAGTTTCAATTCCTTTAAAGAAATTAAAAACTCCATAATGTTCATTTGGAGAATGAATTGCATCTGAATCTAATCCGAAGCCCATTAAAATTGTTTTACTTTTTAATTCTTTTTCAAAAAGTGCTACAATAGGAATACTTCCTCCACTGTGTTGTGGAATTGGTTTTTTGCCAAAGCTTTCTTCCATAGCTTTGCTGGCAGCTTCATATTCAATACTATCTGTTGGGGTTACATAACCTTCTCCTCCGTGATGAATATTTACTTTTACTTTAACGCTGTCCGGAGCAATGCTTTCAAAATGATTTTTAAACATTTCTGAAATTTCTTCCCAGTTTTGATTAGGCACCAAACGCATAGATATTTTTGCATTTGCTTTACTTGGTAAAACAGTTTTTGCTCCTTCTCCTATATATCCTCCCCAAATTCCATTAACATCTAAAGTAGGTCTGATTGAAGCTCTTTCTAAAGTAGAATATCCTTTTTCTCCTTCCACAGCATTTATCCCGATAGATTTTTTATACGCTTCCATATCAAAAGGTGCTTCTCCCATTACTTTTCGCTCTTCTTCTGAATATTCTTTTACCTTATCATAAAAGCCCGGGATGGTAATTCTTTTGTCTTCGTCTTGTAGAGATGCTATCATTTTTGACAATACATTAATCGGATTGGCAACAGCTCCACCATATACTCCCGAATGCAAATCGTGACTTGGCCCGGTTACTTCTACTTCAACATAACTTAATCCGCGTAAACCGGTTGTAATGGAAGGAACTTCATTAGAAATCATGGAAGTATCTGAAATTAAAATCACATCATTAGACAAGCGATCTAAATTTCTTTCTACAAACCATCCTAAATTTTCACTTCCTACTTCTTCTTCTCCTTCTACAATTATTTTTACGTTACATGGTAAAGCGTCATTTTTTAACATGGCTTCCAACGCTTTTACGTGCATAAACATTTGTCCTTTATCATCACAAGCTCCGCGAGCAAAAATAGCTCCTTTAGGATGTTTTTCTGTTTTTTTGATGATGGGTTCAAAAGGCTCTGAGTCCCACAACTCTATCGGATCTGCGGGTTGCACGTCATAATGTCCATAAATTAAAACAGTAGGTAGTTTTTTATCGATGATTTTATCTGCATAAACCACCGGATATCCCGGAGTTTCGCAAATTTCGATATTTTCCATTCCAATTTTTTCAAAATGAACTTTGAGTAATTCTGCTGCTTTTTCAATATCATTTTTATGTTTGGGATCTGCACTGATGGAAGGAATTCTTAACAATTCAAATAGCTCTTCCAAAAAACGATCTTTATTGTCGTCGATATAGTTTTTTATATTGTTCATATACAGTATTTTTAGATTTGCTCAAAATTAACAAATCGCATTATAATAAACGATTTTAGAGGTTAAAAGATTTATAAGGTATGTTGAAGATTTTTTTATAAAAAAATAATTCTGTTTGGTTATTAATTAATATAATTATTATATATTTGCCGACTGAAATAAACAACTAAGCGGGCGTGGTGGAATTGGTAGACACGTTAGACTTAGGATCTAATGCCGAGAGGTGTGGGAGTTCGACTCTCCCCGCCCGCACAGAAGAAAGCTTCTCTTAAAAAAGGGAAGCTTTTTTTATTGAACATTATTTTTTATAAAGAATTTTTATTTAAAAAATATTCTCATAAAAAAAACGCCTGAGAAATAAATTTTCTCAGGCGTTGAATTTTATTCTATAAGATTTTATTTACGTTCCG
>JAJYSY010000088.1 GCA_021793375.1 Bacteroidota bacterium
AGAAATTGATGAAGATGCTTATAGCATTATTGCCTATTGGAATTGGGAACGTCGAAATTACTATCTGCGGGAGGATTAAAAAATGAGAAGCTAAATAATGAAAAAGGCCAGCCTCTTGTACAAGAGGAGGCTGGCCTTTTTTTGTTTCTGTTTATCTGCGACTTCCATAAACAGAGAAGGTGTAGACATGTCCTGTATAGTTACTTTTCTTGTAAAAGGATCTGGTTGTTTTCAAGTAATAAATGCCACCTTTAGAACAGCTATACTCTTTGACGGTGTAGTATAGAGTATTTGTAGACCCAGCTACGACACTTGCTATTGACCAAGCTATACTGGGACCGACTCCTGGTACGCCTACAGATATTGCAGCTGCGACGGCAGCCACTCCTGTTTTTGGAATCCATGTAGATCTATACTTAGTCTTACCAATCTTTTTGTATTTACATGAATTTGCTGCCATTGGAGAGATTGTATTTGTTGGTTCTTCTATTAATGAACTATCATTTTCAAGATTTTCGAGTTCCTCTTTGCCTAATTCTACGATATCTTCAAACTGTTTTTTTGATAACTTTACTCCGTCTAATATAGCTTCATTTGTTTTAATGTCTACAGAGGCTTCGGAAAGCACTTCTCCTTTGTCATTTTTTATTGTTACTTTACGGATTCCGTCTTTAAATTCTCTCTCAAATGAAATTTTTTCACCATCCATAATAATCGTTTCTGTTGAGGAAATATCCTCAGAAGCGCCCACGTTTAACGGTATTACAGTAGACAAAACTAGTAACATCGTTAAAAATGAAACCACAAGTCTCTTTTTCATGTCTTTAATCACTCCTAATTAATTTATAATTTATTGAATTACACACAAAGTAGAGAGGTGAAGCTTAATGAACAGTAATAATTATGAAAATAAAAAACGCGGAAAATTTGAAAGTGTTTTGATAACTCTTGGGGTCTTTTCGGCAATTATAAGTCTCTTTTATGAAAGGTTTTTTCCTTCTATTTTCATAATAGCTGCACTTATCTTCTTAGGAAGAAGTATCAAAAGTGTTAAAATCAAAGATTATAACACTTTATATTCAAATATAGGTATTACAATTATTTTCATAATTGGTATATTCTTGGCAGTTTAATAGTTTATAGTGTACCACAAGTATAAATTAAACTGTTGAACAATTTTAAAACATCTGAAAAAAAGAGGCGGTTGCTACCTTTTTTTTCTTTTTATTTTTAGTTAAAAGAGAAACTTTCTTTAGAAGAAAAAGCGTAGTGGTTGTCAATGTCTTGAAGCGGTAGCGGACCGAAGGGAGCATAAGGAGCGGAAAGGCATTGACAACCTTGCTGTACCCGAACCCTCTTGGCATTGCCAAAACTTTGTTTTGGCCTGCCAACCGGCGAGGGAGCCCCCTCAAAAAAGTGAGGGGGTTGGGGGAGTTTTTTTATGCCATCCAAGGGGCGCCCTTGGTCGTCGTTTGGGGACGAAACCCCAAGGTCTTTTGCACGCTGAAGCGTGCTTCGGCGGACGCCGACAAGCCTCGCAGAGCCCACACCAAATGATAATTTGGTATAGTGGGCTATACCAAATGTTTTGGTTCTCTTCGCTCGATGTGCTATGCTTGCCCCAAGAAAGGGGGGCGCTGCACATGGCCAGTTTCGCAATTATTCGGATGCAAAAATTTAAAATTGCAGACGTTCAAGGGATCCAAAAACATAATCAAAGGCAAGGAAAAAGTAAAAGCAATCCCGACATTGATTATGAGAGATCCAATCAAAATTATGATTTGTTGAATGACCAAAATTTAAAATATGAATCGGAAATTAAGGAGCGGATCAGTGAGCGGGTGAAACGAAAACCTCGTGCAAATTCGGTTGTCCTTTCGGAATTTATGGTGACAGCTTCCCCCGAATACATGAAATCTTTATCAGCTGATGAGCAGAAAAAGTATTTTGAGCGGGCACTTGATTTTGTTCGTGATCGATACGGAAAGGAAAACACCTTGTATGCAGTCGTTCATCATGATGAATCGACACCTCATATGCACGTTGGTGTTATTCCAATCACGAAGGATGACAGGCTTTCGGCAAAAGATATTTTTACTCGTTCGGAGCTTCAGCAATTACAAAATGATTTTCCCGAACACATGAAAGCGAACGGTTTTGAAGTCGAACGAGGACAACCGTCTGACAAAAAACACTTGTCGCCACAGGAATACAAAGAGAAGCAGGACTTAGAGAAAGAAAAAACGTTGCTAGAAAAAAATATTGTGGAGAAGAAAAACGAATTGCTTTCATTTGGCGAACGGATTCCGGATAAAGAGATTAGGCTGAAACCCAAAAGGATAGAGATACAAACAGAGGTTAAACCTAAAATTATCGGCAAACCTGAAATTATCCAAGAGGAAACAGGTAACTATGTTTTTACACCAAAACAAGTTGAGAAAATCGAAAACTTGCTTACTGCAGCAGTTGTAATAAAAAAAGATTATGAGCGTTTGCTAAGCACAGACCTTGTGAGGGAAAACCAGGATTTGCATGAAGCGCTTGATGGACATCATGAAGCCCTCCAGTTTGCTCAGAAGCGAAACGTAGCTTTGGAAAGGGAGATCAAAGACCTCAAAAAGGAAAACTGGGATTTAAAAGCCCATATAAGCGATTTGCGGGACGAAATCCATTTGCTATATAAAAATACCAAAGAATTTTTAAAAGAGCGTACAGAGAACGTGAGAGCTTTTAAAAACGTTTTTAAGGACTTTATAGGCGAATTGAGAGAAAGGGTCGCTGGAAGCGAATTTGAACGGCTCTATAAGCGAGAAAAAGTCCGTGAGAGGAATAAGGGGCTTGAAAGATAAAAAAACATGCCTTCAGGCGTGTTTTTTTTGGTGTTTTGAGCGAAGCGAAAAACGAGTTTTTTCTTATCTTGATACATATAGAAATAACGTCATTCTTTATTATGAGTTTGGAGTGTGTCTCTAGGCATTGGTATTACTATATTTTTGGGGTTTATTAATCTATTAAAACGGTTGAAAATAAAAAACCCATCTGATAGATTTAAAGTTACCACACTTAAAATCAAATACAGATGGGGGTTTTACTATTGTGCCATCATGATAACATCTATCCTAATAAAAATTCAAGAGTATTAGTTGATAAGACAAAGAGTGGTAAAGAACGACCTTGGCGGAGCAAAAAACTTTTAAGTATTAGCTATTATGAACTATTACATTTATTAGAGTTTAAAAAAGCAGAAAGAGTTCAAGAGTGTGGTAATGTTTTAGAATTTAGAGCGGATGAAGAAACAGGTCATTTAAAGCTATATAAAACATGGTTTTGTAAGTCTAGGTTATGCTCATTATGTAATTGGAGGAGAGCCATGAAACATAGTGGACAAACGAAGAAAATTGTTGCAGAAGTTATGAAGCGAAAGCCAAAAGCGCGCTGGCTGTTTCTTACGTTAACAGTTAAAAATGTTTTTGATGGTGAAGAACTAGATCAGAGTTTAAAAGCATTAGCTCAAGGCTTTAGGCGTATGGTTCAATACAAAAAAATAGCTAAAAATCTAATTGGATTTATGCGTGGAACAGAGGTAACAGTCAATGCAGTTGATAATTCATATAACCAGCATATTCATGTGTTGTTATGTGTTGAAAATACTTATTTTAAGAACACAGAAAATTATATTCCTCAAAAACAATGGACTGCTTTTTGGAAACGTGCAATGAAATTAGATTATGATCCAAGAGTAGATATTCGCCAAATTAAACCCAAAAACAAGGAAAAAGCAGACATTGAGTCTGCTGTAGATGAAACGGCAAAATATCCAGTTAAGGATACTGATTATATGACAAATGATGAAGATAAGAATTTAAAACGAGTGGCTGATTTAGAGCAAGGCTTATACCGTAAACGGCTAATTTCTTACGGTGGACTTTTAAAAGAAATACATAAAGAATTAAATCTTGATGATATCGAAGATGGCGATTTGATTCATGTGGATGAAGAAGAAGAAATTGATGAAGATGCTTATAGCATTATTGCCTATTGGAATTGGGAACGTCGAAATTACTATCTGCGGGAGGATTAAAAAATGAGAAGCTAAATAATGAAAAAGGCCAGCCTCTTGTACAAGAGG